>JBPCPB010000208.1:0-4835 GCA_050999735.1 Thermomicrobiales bacterium
GCCCGGCAGAGAGCGCAGAGAAGCACAGAGGAAGAGGGAAAAAATGGGACAAAATAATGCTTCCCTTTCTCTCTTCCCTCTCTGCGTCCTCTGCCGGGCGCCCTCTGGGCAGCATGCGGTTCATCCCCGGTTTCGATTCTCCCGCCGATGGAGGCTGGTTCTGATGGCATCATCGTTGCCGAAGCCGCGTCCGCTCGCGGCGTGTCTTGCGGATGCGCGGTTCTCCGATGAAGTGAAGGCGCTCTTGCGCGGGGCAGCGGTGGAAACAACGCGCCTCGGTCACCGCTTCATCAGCGGCGAGCACCTGCTGATTGCGCTGATCGCCAGCGATGACCCGGTCGGACACGTGTTTCGTGCAGCGGGCGCGACGGCGGAGCAGGTGCGCAGCCGCGTTGAGTTCATCGTCCCGCACGATCCGCCCTTTCTCATCCCGAAAGAGATGAATGTCGGCCCGCGATTGATCGCACTACTCGAAGACGCGGCGGAGATTTCGGAAGGGATGGAGATCCGCGTCGAAGCGCCGGAGATCGCCCTCGCCCTTCTCCACGACCGCGAAGGCATTCCCAGCCGCGTCCTCGACGAATGCCATGTTAACACCCGTGCCCTCACCCAGCGCCTCCGCCTGCTACAGGGCTGAATCGGTTTGAGCACAGAGAACACAGAGGACACAGAGACCGCAGAGGAGATACCTTTTCTGCTAAGGTGCAAATGAAGTTTTTTGTCTCTGCGGTCTCTGTGTCCTCTGCGCTTGCATTTTCTTACCAAGGAGGGTGATATGGTGGAGCGGGTTGAGTTTGGCTGGCGAGCGACGGATTTCCCGACGGATGGGAGCGACAGCGCGACGTTTCTGCGGCAGATGACCGAGACGCTCGATCTGATTCATGGGCGGTTCGACGCGGCGTGGGTCGCGGATCACGTCATCCCGTGGGCGTCGTGGCAGGCGAAGGAGACGCCGACCATCGAGTGCATGACGACGATCAGTTTCCTCGCCGCGCGGTACCCGGAACTGACGTGGGGGCCAATCGTCCTCTGCCAATCGAACCGGAATCCGGCGCTACTGGCGAAGATGGTCGCGAACTTCTGCGCCTTTCTGCCCGGCAAGTTCGTCTTCGGCATCGGCGCGGGTTGGAAGGAGGACGAATACCGCTCCTACAACTGGGAGTTTCCCCGCCCCGCCGTCCGGATCGCACAGTTGGAGGAGACGGTCGAGATCGTCAAACGCCTGTGGACCGCCGACGACGTAACGTACGAGGGCACATATTATAGCGTCCACAACGCATACCTCGATCCGAAGCCGGACCCCATCCCGCCGATCCTCATCGGTGGGAGCGGCGAGCAGTTAACGCTGAAGGTCGTTGCCAA
Source organism: Thermomicrobiales bacterium (assembly GCA_050999735.1). Lineage (GTDB taxonomy): Bacteria > Chloroflexota > Chloroflexia > Thermomicrobiales > JALYUS01 > JALYUS01. Next base: position 1,363 of record JBPCPB010000208.1, read on the forward strand.
GCGCGCCGATTGGTGGAACGGTGGCGGCACGCGCGAGACGTACGCGCGCAAAATGGACGTGCTGCGCGGTCACTGCGACGCGGTCGGGCGGGATTTCGACACGATCAAAAAGACCGTGGGCGTGGATGCCGTGGCGATTGCTGACAGCGAGGCGGAGGCGCGAAAGATCGCGGAGGCAAGCCCCTTCTTCAACGGCTCCGGGCTAATCGGCACGCCGGAGCAGGTCGTCGAACAAATCCAGCAGTGGGCCGACCTCGGCGTCTCACATTTCCATCTGCGTTTCGCGGACTTCCCGAAGACCGACGGCATCCGCCGCTTCATGGACGAGGTGATGCCGCACTTCCGGGGGTGACCTCTCCCCTATCCTCTCCCTTGAAAGGCATACCGAGTGCCTGTTCGAGATAGACATGCTGACCCATCCGAAGCGTCATTCCGCGCACTTCCTCAAGGGGCCGGAAGCCGGATTCCTGCTCGTAATCGTCCGGGTCCGCGGTGTCCGGTGTGAAGCGATCCGCTTCTGCCGTGTAGACGGCACGGACAAAGTCCGGGTAAGGATACGGATAGCCTTCCGGTTTCGGTGTCTCGTGCTGGCAGTGGACGAAGCCGAGGAGTGTTGCATCACGAATCGTCCAGCCGGTCTCCTCGAAGACCTCGCGAGAGAGCGTTTGCAGGAGGGTCTCTCCCGCTTCTCGCCGTCCACCGGGCCAGATATGCGTGTCATCCCGATTGCGTGAGACGAGCACCGCATCATCGCGCAAGACGAGCGCGTTCGCGGATGTGATGAGATCGAGCGGCGGCAGTGCATTGCTCAGGTAGGAAACAAGGCGCAGATGGATTTCGCCACGTCCCCATCCCCAGACCGCCGTCTCCGTATGGAACGGCGTCTGCCGTGCGAGGAACGCCGCGAGCGCCACATCCACAAGCTACCTACCCCTCAAACGGAATATCCAACTCCGCCGCCAGCGCCTGCAAATCCGCCAAGACGAGCGGGTTGAGTGGAATGCCGTTGGCGCGGCGGTCGTCTTCCGCGATCCATTCCGGGTCGCCGGGCGCGAGGACGCGAACCTGACCCGGCGCGGGCGTGCAGGCGTGCAGCATCTGGATATACTCGTCGAACCGGGCGGCGTACTCTTCCATCGGCACGAAGGCGTCAATCCGCCACGCGCTGAACATGTGCGCCGAACCGAGCGGCTCGGTATCGGAGCGCAAAACCTGTTTGCTGTACCGCCCGCCGGAGAGCAGCCCGCAGAAGAGATCTACGGTGACATTGAGGCCGTATCCCTTCTGGCTGCCATGCGCGCGGTCACCGCCGAGCGGGTTCAGATAGCGCGCCGTCTGCGGATCCGTCGTCGGGCGCATCTCCACATCATACGACCAGCCTTCCGGCAAGGGTTTCCCCTCGCGGCGATGGACGCCGACCTTCCCCGACGCAACGACGCTCGTGGACATGTCGATCAGGAAAGGCTTTTCCGCGTTACCGCCGGGGAAAGCGATGGCAATTGGGTTCGTGCCGAGCAGCGGCGCCGCGCCGAACGTCGGGATGACACTCGGACTCGTTGTGGTCATCGCCATGCCCGCCAGACCCGCCGCCGCCGCCATCAAGGGATAATTGCAGGTGGCGGCGAAGTGGTTGCTGTTGCGCACCGTCACCGTGCTGACGCCGTTCTCGCGCGCCTTCTCAATCGCCTGGCGCATCGCGTAGGTCGCGACGACCGGCCCAATCCCCCGATCGCCATCGAGAACTAAGGTACCGGGAAATTCGGAAACGACGCGGATTTTCGGATGCGGGTTGATCGCGCCGTTACGCAAACGCCGGATATAACTATGCGCCAGCGGCGCGCCGTGCGACTCGATGCCATGCACATCCGCACCCATCAGAATGCGCGAAACGGTCTCAGCATCCTCCGGCGGAAGACCGGCGCGTGAAAAGGCGCGGACATAAAAATCTCCCAGCGCATCCACGGCAATCCGGGCGCGCTCCTCGGTCGCTGATTCAGGCATCCGTCGTCTTCCTTTCACCCGTCGAAACCGTCGCATTCGTGCCGCGAGTATCCCCTGCCATGCGCGCGGGCGCAAGGAGATGCGATACTGCGGGGACGGAAATCGAATGAACCGCAGAGGCGCAGAGAGGGATGAGAAGAGAGAAAAAGGCTTTTGTCTCCCCTCTCTGCGTCCTCTGCCGGGCGCCCTCTGGGCAGCATGCGGTTTAATTGCCTTATCAAAGGAGTGAACGTGGCAGAGAGTGGTCGGAGGCCCGTGGTGCTGGTGGGCGGGAATATGGGGCGCAATGATGGCGTGGATTATTCGCAATGGTTCGCGCGGGACTTCCCGGATGTGACGTTCTACTCGACCGAGGGGAAGCCGGAGGTTTTGGAGCGGCATATCGCCGAGGCGGATGCGGTGATTGGGGATGTACCGGAGCGGTTACTGTCGCAGGCGAAGCGACTGCGCTGGGTTTCGTCCACCGGCGCGGGTGCGAATGCGCACTCCGCTGCGTTCCAGGCGCGCCCGGAGATTATCACGACGACCGTCTCAGGCGTCCATGTGACGAGCGTGCCGGAGCAGACGCTGGCGATGCTCCTTGCCTTCGCGCGCCGCCTGCCGGGGCAGATTCTCAACCAGCACGGCCCGCATCGCTATTACTGGCCGACCGGCATGTTCGAGATCGAGGGGCAGACGTTGGGCATCCTCGGCCTCGGTCATATCGGGCAATCACTCGCGCAAAAGGCGAGGGGACTCGGCATGCGCGTCACAGGTTGGCGACGCTCCGAGACTCCCACACCCGCAGGGCTGCTCGACCGACAGTTCGCGCCGGACGACCTTCATGGCCTGCTGGCGGATGCCGATCACGTCGTCGTCACGCTGCCACTGACGGCGGAGACGCGCCACCTGATCGGGGCGGACGAATTCACGGCGATGAAGCGGAGCGCGCACTTTTTCAACGTCGGTCGCGGCCCGATTGTGGATCAGGCCGCACTTCTCGCCGCCCTCACGGAGGGCATAATCGCGGGTGCGGGCATTGATGTCACCGACCCTGAACCTCTGCCGCCGGACGATCCGCTCTGGGACGCGCCGAATCTCATTCTGCTCACCCACTACGGCGGCCTCACCCCACAGTACGGCCCCCGCGCTTACACCATCCTCAGCGAAAACCTCCGCCGCTTCCTGCGTGGTGAGGAACTGCTGAACGTCGTGGATAAAAAGCGCGGGTATTGAATGGAGCGTGAGGCGGCGTGAAAATAGCGATAGGATTTACGCAGTTCGCGAGAGGGCACCCGTACCACCAGGGAAATGTACCCAACTGCGGAAATCCTACAGCGATTTCCGAGTCAGGGGAGCTTCGTTGCCGAAATTGCTCTCGATGATGACGAGCAGGTACACTATGAGCGTACGACGGAATCCGTCGGGCACTGGACAGCTTGTGCAGCGCCGGATTTCTTCCTGCAATGCCTGCAAACGGTGTATCCCGTCGC
>JBPCPB010000313.1:0-4814 GCA_050999735.1 Thermomicrobiales bacterium
AACCGCCCTCTTTGGATTGCCACGGCGCTTGCAGGACGACGAGATGCCCTTGATGGCGAGGGGAGGACGGTTCACGAACCGCCCCTACGAGATCGTGCGTATCGTCTATTGCTGCCCGCTCTCTCCGATTGGCAAGCGCACCGTGAAGGTCGTGCCTTCGCCGAGGATGGAGCGCACGTCAATCGTGCCATCGTGGGCGACGACAATTTCGCGGGCGATGTAGAGACCGAGGCCGAGGCCGCCGCTGGGCGATTGCCCGGCGTGTTCGACGCGGTAGAAGCGCGAGAAGATTTTCGCCAGGTCGGCGGGCGCGATGCCGGGACCGTCATCCTGCACATCGAGCGCCGCCTGCCCATCGGCGCACCATAACCGGACAGCAATGCGCGGCGACCCCGCCGCGTGACTGATCGCGTTCGTCAGCAGATTGAGAATCACCTGCTCCAACCGCCGGTCGTCGCCCATAATCATCACCGGTTCGTCCGCGATTTCCGTCACGATTGTTTGTTCCTGCGTCAGCATTTGTGCGATTTCGACGGCGTGGCGGACGGCGGCGGCGAGGTCCAGCGGCGCGCGTACAAGCGTCAGGCGACCACTCTGCAACCGCGCGACATCGAGGATTTCGTTGATCAGCGCGAGCAGTCGTTGCGACTGTCCGAGCGCCAGGGTGGCGTAGCGGCGCGGGCGCTCCTCGGCCCCCTCGGCGTTGTAGAGGCGGACGAGCATTTGCAGGTAGCCACTCAGGCCGGTGAGCGGCGTGCGCAATTCGTGGCTCGCAATCGCCATGAACTCGTCCTGCATCCGGCGCAGGCTCCGATCCGTGATGTCGCGGATGACGAGCACGCCGGTGTGTTGATGATCGTGCGTAATCGGGCGGCCGGTCGCCTCGAACCAGCGGCGGCTGCCGGTCGGCGCGGTGATCGTGAACTCCATCGCGAATGACTCGCCGCGCGCGGCGCGCTGTTGGGGCATCTGATCGGATGGGAGTGGCTGACCATCCTCATCCTCCGCCACGAACGGATTGTCGGGGCTGCCGAACATCTCCGTATAGCGATTATTCGCTAGCATCGTGGCGCCGGTGCGGTCCACGACGAGCACGGCGTCGCCGATACTGGCGAGAATCGCCGCGACCCGCTTGCGCTCAGTCTCGCTCTCGCGTCGCTGAAGCTCCAGCGAGACGGCGGTTTCCTGCAACTCCGCCGTCCGCGCCTGGAGGTCGTCGTTGGTCGTGTTCAACTCCTCGACCGTTGCCTGCAACTCCTCGTTGAGGGTTTCCAGTTCCTCGTTCGTCGCCTGCAATTCCTCGTTGAGCGTTTCGATCTCCTCGGTCGCCGCCTGCGCTTCTTCGTTGGCGACGAGGAACTCTTCGTTGACGCTCCGCAGGTCCACATTGTTCTTGGAGAGGTCCTGATTGGCGTCCAGCAGTTGCCGGTTCGCCTCCGCGAGGCGCTTCATCAGCGCCGTCAGCCGCTCCGTCTCGGCGCGCTGGCGGGCGACGCCCTCTTCGAGGCCGCGCCGTTCCTGGGCGTGCTCGGTCGTGTCCTGCACGGTGACGAGCACGGAGTCTACGGTCTCGCCACCGTCGCCGATCTTCTGTGGGTAGCAGGCGAGTTCGAGCGTGCGTACCTCGCCCGTCGCCATCTCGGTCGCGGCGATTTCTTCACCCGTCACCGGTACCTCACCCCGGAAGGCGGCGTCAATCGCGGTGCGCAGAGGGGCGGGCGGCGCGGTACGCGCGAGATGGAGGAAATCCTCGCCAATCGCCGCGCTATGGACGCCGAACAAGCGCCGCGCCGCGCTGTTGATCGCTTGAATGTCGTATCGCCGGTCCACGACGACGACGCCAAGCGGCAGGTCGAGCAGCAGCGTCTCGAATTTTTCGCGCGCGATGCGGGAGCGCTGCGCCTCGCGCTGCACGCGGTTCTGCTCGGTGTTCATCGCCGCGCGCGGGCCACCAACCATCCGCAGCGCCGGTGGCGTTGGGACATTCCGATAGCGGGTGGGCGGGAAGAGCGTGCGCTCGCCCTGGCGGCGATAGATCTTCAGATGCGCGTCTTCGACGACGAAATAGTCCGCGAGCGGATTCGTCGTCTCGGACTTGCCGAGCACGAGGTAGCCGCCATCGCGCAAGGAGAAGGCGAAGAGGAGGAGGACACGCTTCTGCAGGTCCGGCGTGAAGTAAATCAGGACATTGCGGCAGAGTTCGAGGTCAATGCGGGGGAAGGGCGCGCGCTGACCGAGGTCGTGCTGGCCGAAGACGGTCAGGGCGCGGAGCTGCTTCTTCACCTCGAAATCGCCGTTCAGTGGGGTGAAATACCGTTCGATCGTCTCCCGTGGCAGATTAACGAGCGCCGCCGCCGGGTAAATGCCGCGCCGGGCGAAGGCAATCGCCTCGCTATCGAGGTCGGTGGCGAAGATGCGCACATTGAACTGCGCCAGTTCATCGCCGAGCAGATCCGCGACGAGGATCGCCAGCGGATACGCCTCCTCACCTGTCGCGCACCCCGCCGACCAGAGGCGCACCTCACGGTCATTGGCGCGCGCCTCCGCGATCAACAGGGGAAGGATGCGGTCGCGCAGATGGGCAACGAGATCGGCATCGCGGAAGAAATCGGTCACTGTAATCAGGAAACTGCTAATTAGTCGCTGGTCCTCATCCGGGTGGTTGCTGAGGAAGCGGATATAATCCGCCAGCCGCGCCGCGCCAGTCGCGATCATCCGCCGTCGCAGCCGCCGCATGATCGTCGGCATCTTGTAGCCATTGAAATCAATGCCGCTGCGCGCGTGGAGTTGTTCGAGGAAGGTGTGGAGCGCTCGTTCCTCCGTCGGGCGGACGATCACCCGGTCGCCGGTCACGAGGTCGTGGAGGATCGGGCCGATCTGCTCGGTGTCCGCGATGATGTCCACCGTCGTCGGCGCGAGCGATTGCGGCATGCTGGGATAGGAGGCGGTCTGCGGGTTCTGGATGATAACCGTGCCGCCCGCCGCGCTCACTTCCCGCGCGCCCGCCGTGCCATCCGACCCCTGACCGGTGAGGATAACGGCGACCAACCGCTCGCCGTAGGCCTGCGCCGCGCTCGACAGCAAAAGGTCCACGGAGGGATGCGGGCCGGGCTGGTCATCTTCACGGAGATGCACGTAGCCGTCGGTGATCTCCACCTGCCGGTTCGCGGGGACGACATAGATGACACCCGGCTCCATGCGTGTCTCGTCCTCCACCGTGCGGGCGGGCAGCGGGCCGCGCCGTCCGAGGATTTCGGCGAGATGGCTCTGGCGCGCGGGGTCAATATGCTGGGCGATAACGACCGGGGCGGCGAAGTCGGCGGGCAACGAGCCGACGAGCGTCGAGAGCGCCTCGATCCCCCCCGCCGACGAGCCGACGACGACGAGTTGTGCGAATAGTGGTGTATCCGCCATCAGTCCGTATTCCTCAATGCAGCGATGTTCAGACAATGTGACAACGATCTATCAGGATAGACCAGCGCCGCACTAACCACAACGCAAATAGTCTACCGCAGTTAGACGAAATTTCACAATGGAGAATTGTTGAGCAACGCACATGTGCTCTGGTAGCACGATTTGTGTGACAACGAGCGAACGAGCGTAACGCCGTACGATGGTCCATTCAGGTATCACGATGCCATCGCCCGAAGGGTTCGCAGGATGAAGCCTACGCTCCCTGTTTGATGAGAGAGGAACCGCGATGCCAGGGCACGATCGAATCGTCATTGGCGCTTCCGCTGGCGGCGTGGAGGCGTTGATGACCGTGGTGCGGGGGGATTGCCGTGCGATCTGCCGGCCGCCCTCTTCGTTGTACTGCACGTCCCACCGGATGGTGAGAGCATGTTGCCGCGCATCCTCTCGCATGCCGGGCCGTTGCCCGCCGTTCACCCGCGGGACGGCGACCCGATCGAACACGGGCGCATCTACGTCGCGCCACCGGATTATCACCTGCTCGTCGAGCGCGATCATGTGCGGGTCGTACGCGGCCCGCGCGAGAACCGCTATTGTCCCGCCGTGGATCCGCTCTTCCGCACGGCGGCGCGCGCGTACGGGCCGCGCGTCATCGCGGTTGTTCTCTCCGGTATGCTCGACGACGGCGCGGCGGGCATGGCCGCGGTCCATGCGCGCGGCGGGATCGGGGTTGTTCAGGACCCTCATGACGCGCTCTTCCCCGGCATGCCGACGAGCGCAATGCAGTACGACGGCCCGGACTATGTCGTGCCCGCAACGGAGATTGGTCCCCTTCTCGCCCGCCTCGCGCGCGAGCCAGCTGATGATGTGAAGGAGGCGCCGGAAGCGATAGAGAAGGAAACGGAAATCGCCGCACTCGACATGGCGGCGCTCAACGATCCCGACAAACCCGGCACGCCATCGGTCTTCGGCTGCCCGGAGTGTGGCGGCGTGCTCTGAGAGATGGATGAGGGGCCGCTGCTGCGCTATCGCTGCCGCGTCGGCCATGCCTACACGGCGGACAGCCTGATGTCGGAGCAAACCCTCCATTTCGAAGCGGCGCTCTGGGCTGCACTGCGCGGGCTGGAGGAGAAAGCGGCGCTGGTCTACCGGCTCGCGGATCGCGCCCGCGCTGCGGGCCATGGCATACTCGCGGATCGGTACGCGGAGCAGGGGCGCGACGCCCAGCAGCACGAGGCCGTCATCCGCACCTTGATTCTGCGTGGGGAAACCTCGCCCCCGGCCCCCTCTCCATCGCAATGGAGAGGGGGAGCGATCTTTGAGAGATCGGGCCATGAAGAGGAACGCCTCGGTATCGCGACGAGTCACCCCTTCCCTTCGAGGGAAGGGGCCGGGGGTTAGGT
>JBPCPB010000351.1:0-15051 GCA_050999735.1 Thermomicrobiales bacterium
GACCGCCCGCTCGTCTGCGTGGACCTCGCCGTGCCGCGCGACATCGAGCCAGCGGTTGCTGATTTGCTGCATGTCCGCCTCTCGACCGTGGATGACCTTGCCACGCTCGTGGATGCCGACCAGGCGAAACGGGCGGCGGATATTCCGCGCGCCGAGGCGATCCTCGCGGATGGGAAGGCCGATTTCGCCCGCTGGCAGGCCGCGCGCGCCGTCACGCCGATCATCAGCGCGATGCGGGACGAGGCGGAGCGGATTCGCACGACCGAACTGCGCCGCTTCCTTCAGCGTGATGGTCAGGACGCCGCCGACGCCGCGCGGCTCGACGCACTCACGAAGGCAATCGTCAACAAACTGCTGCATCATCCGACGGTCCGGCTGAAGGAAATGTCCTCCTTACCAGATCGTGAACAGTACGCCGTCATCGCGGGCGATCTCTTCGGCGTGGAAGTATCCGAGTCAGTGTAGAGCAAAGGCTACGAGAACCACCAAGGCACCAAGAGCACAAAGAACACAAAGCAGGTAATGAATCGAGTATTTCTTGGTGTCCTTAGTGTTCTTGGTGTCTTGGTGGTTTGAAAGCCCTCAGGAGGAGCGATTAATGAGCACAGTGACGCAGACGCGATCCGACGAACTGTTTGCCGAGGCGCAGCGGGTGATTCCCGGTGGCGTCAACTCGCCGGTGCGAGCATTCCGCGCTGTGGGGGGCCATCCGCGCTTCATCGAGCGGGGCGCGGGGGCGTATCTCTACGATGTGGACGGTCAGCGGTACATAGATTACGTCCTCTCATGGGGGCCGCTGATCCTTGGCCACGCGCACCCGGACGTCGTGCGGGCGATTACGAAGCAGGCGGCGAAGGGCACGAGTTACGGCGCGCCGACCGCGATGGAGACGCAACTGGCCGAAATGGTCATCGCGACGATGCCCGCCATCGAGATGGTCCGCTTCGTCAATTCCGGCACGGAGGCGACGATGAGTGTCCTGCGACTGGCGCGGGCGGCGACCGGGCGGAGCAAGATCGTTAAGTTCGAGGGCTGCTACCACGGCCACGCGGATTTCCTCTTGAGCCGCGCCGGATCGGGTGTGGCGACGCTCGGCCTGCCCGATTCGCCCGGTGTGACGCCTGCGACTGCCGCCGATACCCTCACCGTGCCCTTCAACGATCTCACGGCGGTGCGGGCGCTCTTTGCAGAGAACCCGGGCGCGATTGCTGCGGTAATCGTCGAGCCGGTCGCGGGAAATATGGGCGTCGTGCCGCCGGAACCAGGCTTCCTCGCCGGGTTGCGCGCGGCATGCGACGACGCGGGCGCGCTGCTCGTCTTCGAGGAGGTGCTGACGGGTTTCCGCGTCCATCCCGGCGGCGCGCAGGCGCTGTATGACGTGCGGCCCGATCTCACGGCGCTCGGCAAAGTGATCGGCGGCGGCTTGCCCGTCGGCGCATACGGCGGGCGGGCCGACCTGATGGCGATGATCGCGCCGAGTGGCCCGGTCTATCAGGCGGGCACGCTGAGTGGCAATCCGCTAGCGATGGCGGCGGGAATCGCGACGCTTTCCGTCCTCCAGCAGCCCGGCGTCTGGGAGGAACTGGAACGGCGCACGGCGATGCTCGCGGATGGCCTCAGCGCAGCGGCAAAGGCGGCGGGCGTCCCCTATTCTGGCACGCGTGTCGGCACGATGTTCTGCGGCTTTTTCACGAACGGACCCGTCCGCGACTACGCGACTGCCAAGACGAGCGATACGGCGATGTTCGGCCTCTTCTTCCACGGCATGCTCAGTCGCGGCGTGTATCTCGCCCCATCGCAGTACGAGGCGGGCTTCATGTCGCTCGCCCATACCGACGCGGAAATCACGCAGACAATTGAAGCGGCGCGCGAAGCCTTCGCGGAGGCCGGCGCATGAAAGGACGGAGCGATGGCTAACGAGAATCAGAATCGGGATCGGGAAGCGCTCGCGATTGCGCCCATTGATGCTGTGGTCCCGGAGATCGGGCGCTACCTGTGGATGTTGCAAGATACCCGACAGCAGACCGAGCAGGCGCTGGTCGGGCTCGATCCGGCAGTGCTGAACTGGGCGCCGCTCCCGGCAGCGAACAGTATCGGCACGTTGCTCTATCACATCGCCTTCGTTGAGGCCGACTGGCTCTACGAGGATGCCCTCGCACAGCCACTTCCGTCGGACGTGGCCGCCCTCCTGCCACAGAGCGACCGGGATCACGACGGTCATCTAACCATCGTTACGGATCGGACACTCGCTCAGCATCTCAGCGTGCTCGCCGCAGTTCGGGAGCGGCTGATCGCCGCATTCGGCGCGATGTCATTCGACGACTTTTATCGCCTCCGACCCCAACCCCGATTCGACGTCAGCCCCGAATGGTGCGCCTATCACCTTGTGGAGCACGAGGTGGAACACCGCGGCGAGATCCGCACTATCCGGTTGCTCGCCGAGACCGCATTGAGGATCGGTACGGGATAGAACAACCTCACCCCCCAGCCCCCTCGCCGTCAAGCGGCGAGGGGGAGCGATCTTCTGAAAATTGCGATGTTTGAGGAAGGCTGCGGCACTGCCGATGAGTCACCCATCTCCGCGTGACGGAGAGGGGCCGGGGGTGAGGAATTATCTTTCCCTCAATGCACGACGACCTGCGTGCCGAGCGGCGCCCAGGTGAGAATCCACTGCGAGACGGGCAGCGAGCAATTCAGGCAGCCGTGCGACTGTGGTTGCCCGAACATGTCGTGCCAGTACGTACCGTGGAATGACTCGCCGCTGCCCGTAAAGTACGAGATATAGGGGATGGCATCGAGATTGAAGTAATCGGCCCCGAAGAGATTATCACCCTGCATCCGTTGCGACGCCAACCGCGAGATCGTCGAGAACGTTCCCGTATCGGTATCGTGCCCACTCTTTCCACTCGCCACCTGTGCGATCAGTAGCGGGGTCGCACCGGAGTACGCGGTCACAACCTGATTAGTGAGGTCCGCATCGAACCAGCGTCCCGCGAACGCCGGTTTATCCACCCGAAGGATGTCCGCTTGTTTCGTCACGAAACTCGAATGGAGAAAGAGGCTCTGTTCCGGTGGGGATGCGACCTGATACCACTTCGTCGAGCCTGCATACGCATCGCCTTTTACCTCGCCATAGACGAGCACGCGCCGCCCGGCGGGCCAGGTCTTCACGGCGGTCTGGTTCGTACTCGGGCCAAGGCGCACGTTCGCGCTGCTCTGCAATTGCCCTACCCAACCAAGTGGCCCCGTCTTCGGTAACGGCGCGGGGTCCTGCAAGCCGGGGATTGGCGTGCCGAAGACCGTCCAGGTGCTCACATACCGCTCGGGGAGAGAAAGCACCTTGTACCAGCGCTTCGTCCCCTTGTATTGGCCGCCATCCACTTCGGCAAAGTAGGTAAGTTGCATGCCCGGCACCCAATTGGCGATCTACTTGCTGCTCGCGTCCGGCATTTCAAAAAGCGGCGTCCCCTCCAGGAGCGTGCCGACGCCGATGGGAGCGGGGATCTCCGGCCCGAGACGCTGCAAGAACTTGCTGTCCGCCCAGCCAAGACCGGAGTGGAAGTTGATCGGGAAAAAGCCATCCTGTACTTTCCCCTCAACCGTCACCTGGCTCCCGCCGGGGATAACGGTAATGACCTGGCTGTTGTAGGCAGGATTGGCACGCAGGTTCAGATCGTCAGATGTCAGGGCAAACTCGCCCGGCTTTGGCGGGCCGTCGAGAATCTTCTTCAGCGGCGGGTAGAGATTCAGGCTATACTTCGGGTCGCTCAGATCCGGCTTCGTGGCAACCGGCTTCGCAGGGGCAACCGGCGCGGATGGGGCAGCCGGAGTAGGTGCAGCGGGCGCGGCAGGCGTGTCAACCGGCGGTGGTGGATCCGGCGGTGGGTCTGGCGGCGGCGTTGTCGTTGTATCCTGGTCATCCGTCGTCAAGGGCTGGGCAAGCACGCCGATTTGCTGTGCGAGCATCGTTGCCGCCGTCCCCGCGATTCCCGCCAATACCGCTCTTCTACGCATCGTCCCCATCCCCCTCCGCGAACCACATTATGTCCAGTTAGAGATACACGATGACCGGGCATTCGTCAACCGCTCGGAAATGATACTGTCTGCGATAGTACTCGCCTCTGTGTACGTACAGCCATAACGATGGACGTGGCATGAAGGTTGCATAAGGAATGCATGGGAAGGCGCTTTCCCACGGAGGAGCAAGCGGGCACCTCCGAATGAGAAGGGAGACAACGATGAGCGGTCTTGGCGACAAAGCGAAGGGCAAAGTCAACGAAGTGAAGGGTGGCGCGAAAGAGTCGTACGGCAAAGAAACCGGCAACGACGAAATCGCCGCCGAGGGTAAAATGGACAAAGCCAAGGGCAAGGGCCAGGGTGTCGTTGGTGCGGTAAAAGATGCCGCTCAGGACATCAAGGACAAGGTCAAGCACTAACACAGCGTCATTGCACGGATGATTGGCCGGGACATACGTCCCGGTCTTTCTGTGTGACCTATGCGCCCGATGGTGGCAGGCCGTTCCCGCCCGGTACCGCGCGAGAAAAATCTTCGCCCGGCGGAAAGGATGTAGCGTGACAGACGCGACGACCGTTTCCCATACGTTCTCTCTGCTCGCCCCATACAACGATGCGGCGGTTTTGATTGGTTCGTGGGATGGCTGGCGCGAGCACCCGATGGAGAAGGGCGATGACCATGTCTTTCGCGTTGCGCTCGACGTGCCGGAAGGAACGCATCGGTACCGGCTGCGCATCGTCTCCAGATCGTGGTTCTTCCCCGGCGAGTGGCGCGAAATCGCCGATCCGTGGGCACGGGACATCGCGCCCGACGCCGTTCCGGGCGCAAACGGAAAGACCGACTGCGCGGTGATCGTCGTCCGCGATGGCGTTGTCGGCTTCCCGGGCGATGACTACATCTGGGAGCACGACGACATGCCACTGCCGCACAACGATCTGCTCATCATCTATGAACTGCACGTCGGCGACTTTACCGGCGGTGAGGGCGACGAGGGAAAAGGGCGCTATAGCGATGTGATCGCCAAACTCCCGTACCTCGCCGACCTCGGCATCACGGCGATTGAACTGATGCCTGTCCAGGAGACGGCGGGCGATTATTGGGGCTATTTGCCCAAGTACTTCTATGCGCCCGAAACGGCCTACGGCAATCCCGGCGATCTGAAGCGGCTGATTGACGCCTGTCATGGCCACGGCATCCGCGTCATCCTCGATCAGGTGACGAATCATGCGGGGTCGGAGTGCCCGCTCGCACACATTGACCACGATTACTGGTTTTATCACGAGACAACCGACCAGTTTCAGTACGGCCCGAAATTCAACTATGAGTTTCACGACGACGAGCGGAATGAATACCCGGCGCGCGCCTTTATGCTCGGCGCGCTTCAGCAGTGGGTCGAGGCGTACCATGTGGATGGCATCCGCTTCGACGCGACCGGCATCATGGGCAACATGACGTTCCTACGCGAAGCATCCGAGGCGATCTGGAATAAAGCGAGTGGACTCAAGCCCTTCGTCCGCATCGCCGAGCATCTGCCGCTCGGTGTCGCGGTCGTCGAAAATGATGGCCCGATGGACGCCGCGTGGTTCGTGGACTTCGCGCATCAACTGGCGAGCACGCTCATCGGCCAATCGCAGGATGGGCGCGACCCGAATAATTGGGACGGCCTGATGGAAGCGCTCGACCCGCGCCGCGCCGGATTCACCGCATCCCGGCATCTCGTCCGCTACATCGCCAGCCACGACGAGGAGCGGCTCCTCCATCGCATCCACGAAGCGGGGATCGAGGGCGAGGAGGCGCTGCGGCGGATGCATTTCGCCATCACCCTCCTGCTCACCGGATACGGCTATCCGATGCTCTACGCCGGCGAAGAATTTGGGGTGGATACACCCCGCGTCGTCGGCGAGAATAATCTGGCGTGGTCCCGCCTCGACACGCCGGAAGGATCGGGGTTGCACGATCACTACCGCCATTTGATTTGGTTCCGGCGCGAGCATCCCGCTCTGCGCGGCGAAACACTCGACATCATCCACCAGAACCCGGAGGCGCGCGTCGTCGCATACCATCGCTGGGACGATAGCGGCGACCGCGTCGTCACGGTCGCGAACTGCTCCGCGAGCGATCGGGGCGGTTACACCGTCACCGCGTGGCCGACCGATGGCCCGTGGCGTGACATTCTCACTGACGACGTGATTGAAGCGCATGATCGAACGCTCACTGCGACCCTCGGCCCCTGGCAAACGCGCGTCTTCACCCGCGAAGAAGGCGGAATCGAAAACGATTGAACCACAGAGGGGATAAGTACAGAGGACACAGAGAACGCAGAGAGGAGAAAACGATATCTGGTCTCTCTGTGGTCTCCGTGTCCTCTGTGTCCTCTGTGGTTCAATCGTTTTCCTCCCGATGATCTTGCCAGAATCAAGAGCGGTGCGTACTCTGTAGAGGAAGCGACGCTTCCGAGGTTTGTCATCCCGTGGGGCGTGCGCAACCCTGAACTCATGCCCGGTTTTTCAGGCGCAATGCTATTCGGAGTATCTGGTTTCGCGGAGATGGTATGCTTTTTCCAACGCTCACCTTCGCCGTTTTTTTTATGCTCGTCTATCCCATCTACTGGCTCCTCCGCGAGCGCGGCGGATGGGCGTGGAAGCCCTTTATTCTCGTTGCCAGTTATATCTTCTACGGGTTCTGGGATTGGCGCTTCGTCTTTCTGATTATCGCGTCCACGATCGTCAACCAGTGGCTCGCCGTCTGGATTGATCCGCCCGGCTATCGGTGGCGACGGCCGTTGCTCGTCGTCGCGATCGTCTTTAATTTGGTTATTCTTGGCGTGTTCAAGTACTATGGCTTCTTCATTGACTCGCTCAATACGTCCCTGCGCCGCCTCGGCATCGGCACGCGCCTGCCCATGCTGGAGATCATCGTGCCGGTCGGCGTCTCCTTCTTCACCTTCCAGGCGATCACCTACATTGTGGACACCTACAAGAGCAAGATCAAACCGGCCTCCCTGATTGATTTCGCGGTCTATCTCGCCTTCTTCCCGCATCTCGTCGCGGGGCCAATCGTGCGGGCGGCGGAATTCATCCCGCAACTGCGGCAGGCGCAACCCGTCGAGCGGCGGCAGGCGAGCCGAGCCGCCTGGCTGATCGCGTTCGGGTTATTCAAGAAAGTCGTCATCGCCAGCAATGTCGCGACGGCGATCGTGGACCCCGTCTTCGCGTTACCGGGGCAGCACAGCGCGCTGGAGATTCTCCTGGCAGTCTATGGCTACGCCGTGCAGATTTACGCGGACTTCAGCGGCTACACCGATATGGCAATCGGCATCGCACTGCTGCTTGGTATCACCTTTCCGCAGAACTTCGACCGCCCCTATATCGCCGTCTCGTTGCAGGATTTCTGGCGGCGCTGGCATATGACGCTCTCGCGCTGGCTGCGGGACTACCTCTACATCCCGCTCGGCGGCAATCGCAAGGGGCGCTGGAAGACGTACCGGAATTTGCTCCTGACGATGACGCTCGGTGGTCTCTGGCACGGCGCGTCATTGACCTTCGTCGCCTGGGGCCTGTTTCACGGGCTGGGACTGGCGGTGGAACGCTGGTTCGGCGAGCGGCGAGCGGCGCGCGGTGTGGCGGAGCCGGAGCACGCCGCCGCCGCTCGGCAATGGCTCGGCCGGTTGCTCACGTTCAACCTCGTCTGCGTCGGCTGGGTACTCTTCCGCTCCGACAATTTCGGCACCGCGATCACCGTCCTGACGCGGTCGGTGACGGCGTGGGGTTCCGCCGCGCCGCTCGTGACAATCAATCTCCTGCTCGTCATCGCCGGGGCACTCGCGATGCAGTATTTCCCCACCCGTCTCAGCCACCGGTTCGAGATCGCGTTCGCCGAGCCGCCGCTGTTCGTGCAAGGCGCGGTGATGGGCGTCGTGGTCGCGCTGATTTTCGCACTCGGTCCGAAGGGTGTCGCACCATTCATTTACTACCAGTTCTGATAAAATCACGGCGGACTGATCGAACCGCGAGGTGCGCTCCATGGCTCGTGTGACGCGAATCGAACCAGCGACCGACTTCCGCCCGATGGGCGAGGAACGGCACGCCCACAAACAGGCCGACGCCACCCCTTCGGATGACCGCTCCGTGCATCAGCGCGATACCGCGCGCCTGCGCGTCATCGCGAAACGTCGCCGCGCATTCGTCGGGGGCGGCGACCCGTGGCGCATCTTCGGGGCGGTAGCCATCTGTCTCGCCATCACGCTGCTGCTGAATACCAGGTCGTTCGTCACCATTGCCGAGGAGCAGCCGGACGGTTGGGCGCGACCCGTGCTACTCGCGAGCGCGCACGGTCTCGATACTATCGCCGGCGCCATGCGATTTGATCGCATGAATGCGTGGATTGACGACACTCTTCATCGTCGGGATAACGCGCCCAGATTCAGCTCGATCGCCGCGAATCCGCCAACGGCGACGCTTGCTCCGCCCGCCGTGATTGATGCGCCCGCCGATGCCAGGACGGCTCCCGCCCTGGAACCGACCGATGATCCAACGGCAGCGACGGCGGCGGCACCGCTCGGCCCGCCCCTGCCACCGGCTCCGGTGCTCCGCGCGGTAACGACCGCGAATCCGCTCCGGGTCTACGTCGCGGGGGATTCCTTCGCCACATGGATGGGCTACGATTTCGCCGACTACGCGAAGCGCGATGACCTGATTACCTCGCTGCTCGATTTCAAAATCTCCTCCGGTCTGGCGCGGCCCGACTACTTCGACTGGCCCGCCCGGCTGACAGAGGAGATGGCGGGCAACCCGCCCCCGGAAGCGATCGTCTGGTTCGCGGGCGCGAATGACTTCGTTGATATGCGCACCGACGCCGGCTCGCTGACGCGCGGCACGCCGGAATGGCTGGCGGAGTACCGCAAGCGGGCCGCCGCCGTGATGGATATTGTCGGACGAGGCGGCGGACAGATGTACTGGGTCGGCCAGCCGATCATGCGGGACAAGGCACGGTCGAACGTGGCGGCAGACATCAATACGGTGGTGCAGGCGGAGGCAGAATCCCGCCCGTGGGTCCATTATATTGATATCTGGTCCATGTTCACGGACGCGAGCGGCAACTACGCCGCCTTCCTCCCCGACACCAATGGCGAACTCGTGCGCGTGCGTCAGGAAGAGGGCATCCACCTTACCCGCACCGCGACGAACTGGGTTTCCGACCGTGTCTACGCGGTCATGCGGGGCGATTACAAATTCGCCGGTGGCTGGTAGCCAGTAGTCGGTAGTCAGTAGACGGAATGGCATTGCCCCCTCTGGCTACTGGCTACTGGCTACTCGTCATACCCCCCGCTTTTCATTCAGCGAAAAGTTTGCAGAATCCGCATCACGCCCGTCACAAATCCATGATGCCTGCGTTTAGAGTGATGGAAGGTATGCGGGGAGCCACATACCACCATTCACCAGCCTGGGGAGGCTTGGGGAAGGACCGGGGGCGAGACCGCCGGACACATGACAGCCGAGGCCCCTCGCGGGACACCGGCAGCCGGTGTATGGGGAGGTATGGGGAAGGAATGTACAGTATATAGCGGAGCGGATACATACCGTCGCCGTTCCTGCTTATGATAGGAGCAAGAGACGTGCCACGGTATGCGCGAGCGCATCGGTATCCGTTCATCTATCATTCATCTGGGTCGGGTACACTGGCGGCGCAATGGTCAATGATCGTTCGGTAATCACGCAATATCATGGGAGACGCTACCGCACCGGCGCCACGAGAAACGGGACTGGCATGTCGGAGCGCATCGAGCGATACAGAAACGGAAACGGGGAATCGGGCATGCGTCGTCGAATCCTACTCGTTCTCGCTGTCGTTGGGGGAATCACCGGGATGCTGGTCGCGTCCGGCATTTCGATCGGGCCGTTCAATGCCCGTGGATACCTCGCCCATGTGCCGCGCCTCCCTCTCGTGATCTGTTTTGGGCTGCTTTTTTGCAACGAAGTAATGAAGGGCGCCCGCTGGGGCACCTTCTTGCGGGCCTCCGGCGTTCGCATTCGGCTCAGTGATGCGATCAGCAGCAGCATGGCGAGCCAGACGCTCGCCGTCCTGCCAGGGCATGACTTCCTCGCCGCGCGGCTCGTGGAGGAGCATAGCCAGGGTCGCTACCCGCCCCAAATGCGCCAGGCGACACCCGCTCTCGTCGCCCACTGGATCGCTGATGCCATCGCCCTCTCCATCGTCGTGACCGTCGGCGTGGCGTATTACCAATCCTTCACGCCTTACACGCTCATTCCGATCCCGATCGCCCTCGGTGTCGCGCTGCTTTTCCGCTCGAAGACACCGGCGAAGTGGATTGTCCGCCAACTCTCCCGTTGGCCCCGCACGCGGAAACTTGTCCGCTCCGAGGCCGATTTCCACCGCGCCGCCCGCCGCCTGATGCGCCTCGGTCCCCTCACGGCGGGTGTCTGCTACAGCACGGTCTGCACCTTTCTTTCCGCGTTGATGCTCTATACCCTCACGCGCGGCTTCGGCAGCACCGCCCTCTCACTTCCCGAAGCGCTCGTCACGCACTCACTCAGCACGCTCACCGCGATGGCCAGTTTCGTCCCATGCGGCCTCGGCGTCGCGGATGGCAGCATGGCCGCCTGGCTGCATTACTTCGGCGTCGGCGCGGGACACATCGTGCTCGTCACGCTGACGATGCGCCTCGTCAATATCGTCGTGCGCACCGCGATCGGCGTCGCGACGCTACTCACGCGCTATCAGGGAATGTGGCAAGGCAGCCCGCGCCAGTTCATCGCGCACATTCTCAAGGGCCGTCCGATTTTTGCCCCGGCAGCGCCGGTCATGGCCACTCTCCCCGCTATCGTCGAATCCGCCGAAGTCGCCTGACCGCGTCGTGATGTGAGGAATCGGAGGAATCAACATGGCCGCGAAACTGCTCGTGATGTACAACCACCCCACCGATCCGGCAGCGTTCGACAGTTATTACGCCGAGACGCACACGCCGATTGCGAAGACGATCCCGAACATGCATTCATTCGTCGTCAGCACCGGCCCGATCGTCGCGCCGGACGGCTCGCGATCTCCCTATCACCAGATTGCCGAACTGACCTTCGATTCGATGGCCGATTTGCAGGCCGCGATGTCGTCATCCGCGGGGCGCACAACCGCCGGCGATCTGCGCAACTTCGCCGGTGCGGGCGTGACTCTCCTGGTCTACGAAACGCGCGAGGCATGAGCCAGCGCTAACGCGAGGTGTGATGGTGCAGCGTCAGCCGGTGGATTGCTGCACGTCGCGGACGGCGGGGACGGCGATGCGAATGTCCACACCGGCGCTCTGGCCGGGGATGGCGACGGCGCCGCTGAAGAGGTAGAGCGGTTGCAGGAAATCCCTGCCGTTCGTGTCGCTGGCGAAAGCATAGGCGAGCGAGACATTATTGATGAGCGCCGTCGTGTTCGGCGGCAGTGAGAGACCGGCAGGTATGCGGAAATCTACCATCCCCCGCACCTGTGCCTGCTGCCATGCATCGTCGAGCGAGATGAGGTCATACGCGCCCGGCAGGAGTTCGTTTGGCCACGCGCGCTGCACTTCCTGTACGACGTTACCGGGGCCGATGCGGACCCGGACACCCGGCAGATCGGAGAGGATAACCGGCAACGTCTTCGGATGGAAGATAACATCGAGTGTGTCGCCATTGCGCCGTACGCTCGCGGGGCCGACATCCGGCGGGAGGAGATCGCGTGTTACGAGCCAACTGCGCGCGCTGCTGATCGCGGTGCGGTCGTCCGGCAGATTGTTCGTCTGCGTCGTGACCGGGGGCGGCGCGTAGACGGTCGCCTTCGCGTCAACGGAGAGCGTGCCATTCCCATCCACGGTATACACTCCTGCCTTCGGCTGCCGCACCGGCCCGGTCAGGCCGAGTTTGCGCGCCAGTTCATCCACCTGCGCGGCGCTCGGTGGGGGCCAGGCGATACTGAAGACATCGGCACGCGCCGCGCCGCCGGTCAGCGGGCCGGTGAGTTTGTAGACAAGGCCGGGCGGCGGCGCGCCATTCATCACCGGCGCAACGGCTGGCAGCGTACCGAATGGTTCGACATTACCAATCGTCGCCGGGACGACGAGCGCGGCGGGCGGCGGGACGAGCGTGGCGGGGAGCGTCGGGACGGCGATGCGGTGGCGCGAATCCGGCCCGACGATGCCGAAGATATAGAGCGTCACCGCGAGGACGACGACAAGCAAGAGCACGGAGAGACCGCGCCCCACGGCCGCGGTCCGCGAGCGCTGGTACCGGTGTTGTGTGGACCATCGGCGGCGATACTGATTGACTCCGGCCATGCGGCTACTCTTCCCCCGTCTTCCCCCTACGCCTGCTGCCGAGGATAGCACACATGCGAGCAATGGCAACCCATTCTTCTGCCCAATTTCGCGGTAGTGCGAAGGATGATTCGGTCACGGTCGGGGCACATCCTCCGGGTGCGGAGCGAGGTAGACGGGCAGACTGACGAAAAGAAAGGCAGCGACCGGCACATCGAGCACGAGGGTACCGAGCACGATGAATGCCACCCGCACATGGAGGAACAGCGCTAACGCGAGCAAACAAAATGCGGCGAGCGCGATCAGGCCTGCCTGCACGGTGAGACGGCGGTAGCGACGGCGCATCGTGCGGGGTGCGCCGATTGGGGCGAGTTGCAGGAGCGCCCAGAAGCCAAAGAAGATGGTCGCACCAATGACCGCAGCCCGAAGGCCACGGAATCGCGCGAGCAATGGCGCC
This sequence comes from Thermomicrobiales bacterium, assembly GCA_050999735.1. Classification (GTDB taxonomy): domain Bacteria; phylum Chloroflexota; class Chloroflexia; order Thermomicrobiales; family JALYUS01; genus JALYUS01. The sequence continues at coordinate 12,766 of JBPCPB010000351.1, forward strand.
CAGATTGCCAACGGTACGAGCAGCACATGCGCGCGGGCAGCCACGCGCAGCCGTGCGGCGCGGATGGCGAGATAGTGGGGGATCGTGAAGATCGTCGGCCCGTCATTCATCATACGGGTATTGTACTGGCTACTGGCTACTGTTACATCGGCAGCGAGTGCGGTACGATGTGTGGCATTGTCTGGCGGAAGGAAAGGGAGTGCCCTGCGTGGCCGGAAAATCTGCAACCCGCGACGCGCCCGTCCTTGCTCCCGTACCTGCCCCACCGCTCAGTCCCTTTGTCGCGCTGCGTCATCGCGATTATTCATTGCTGCTGATTGGGCGGTTCGTCTCGACGATTGGGCGGCAGATGCAGACGGTCGCCATCGCCTATCAGGTCTACCATTTCCACCATTCCACACTCGACCTCGGTTTGATTGGCCTCTTCCGCATCGTACCGGTCATTCTCTTCTCACTCCTCGGCGGCGTTCTGGCGGATGTGGTGGACCGCCGCCGTTTGATGCTCCTCACCCAACCCTTGCTGATGTCCTACTCGGCCGCCCTCGCCCTGCTGACGGCGGCGGGCATGGTGAACCTCGGTGTCATCTACGGCTTCACCTTTCTCGCTGCCGCGACGGGGGCGCTCGATATGCCCGCGCGGCAGGCGATCATCCCCGCGCTCGTCCCGCGCGTGCATCTGCCGAATGCGCTCTCGTGGAATATCACCGTCATGCAGGTGGCGATGGTCGCCGGGCCGGCGGTCGGAGGTCTCGCGATTGGCGCAATTGGCCTCGCGGGGACCTACTCCTTCGATGCATTCGGCTTTCTCGCGGTGATCATCGCGCTCCTGCTGATGCGGTCGCGGCTCGGGGCGGCGTCGGTAGGCGGCGCGCGTGGCTGGACGGCGGCGGTGCAGGGCCTCGGTTTCATCCGCCGCAACACCATCGTCGGATCAGTGATGTCGCTGGACTTTTTCGCCACCTTCTGGGGCAGCGCGACCGTCCTCCTGCCGGCCTTCGCGGACAAGATTCTGCATGTTGGCCCCGCGGGGCTGGGCATCCTCTACGCCGCACCCGCCGTCGGCTCGGTGATCGGCGCGGTCGTGATGACGGGCCTTTCGAACCGCGTCCGCAAGCCGGGCTTCCCGCTGCTGATCGCCGTAGCGGCGTTCGGCCTCGCGACCGTCGGCTTCGGCTTCGCGCGCTCGATGCCGACGGCGATCCTCTTCCTCGCCGCGACAGGGCTGACCGACACGGTGAGCATGACGCTCCGGCATCAGATCCTTCAACTCCTTACGCCGGACGCACTACGCGGGCGCGTCACGGCGGCAAATCAGGTCTTTGTGCAGGGCGGGCCGCAACTCGGCCAGTTGGAAGCGGGCGGGGTCGCCGCAGGGCTTGGCGTCCCCTTCTCGATCATCTCAGGAGGCGTGGCGTGCGTATTGACGGTGATCGTGATCGGCTGGAAATTCCCGGCGATTCGCCGCTACCGGATCGAGCAATGAGCGAGGTACGTATGCGGGAGTTGACGCCCGCGATCTGGCTCGTGGAACGCCCGCTCGATGCGGAGATGCTCGTCTGCGCGGCAGTCATCCTCGGCGAGACGGCGAGCGCGGTCGTGGATACGCTGATCCGCCCGGAGGATATGGCCCCCGTGCGCGACCTCCTCGCCCGGCACGGTCGCCCGACCCTCGTCGTCAACACGCACGCGGATTGGGATCACACCTGGGGCAATGCCGCCTTCCCGGACACACCGATCATCGCGCATCGTCTCTGCCGCGCGGCGATGCTCACCGAAGGGCAGCGGAAACTGAGAGAGAAGCAAGCGGAGGAGCCGGAGCGTTACCGCGACGTGACGATCGTACCGCCGACGATCACCTTTGCGGAATTCATGGACATTGACCTCGGCGGGATGACGCTCTCGATCCACCATCTTCCCGGCCACACGGCGGATGAGGCAGTCGTCCATCTGCCGGAACCGGGCTTCCTTTTCGCGGGGGACGCGGCGGAATGGCCGATCCCGACGACGGACGTCGGGCCGCTCGGGCCGTGGGCGGACGGGTTGCGCCGGTGGGCCGCGCGAGACGATGTGCGGACGGTCGTGCCGTCACACGGCCCGGTGGGCGACGCGCAACTATTGCGCGACAATGCCGCCTACCTCGACGCCCTGCTCACGGACCCCGATGTGCAGTGGGAACCGCCCGGTGTCATGCCCTTCTATCAGGAAGCGCACCGCAAGAATGCCGCAATCGTCCGCCAGGAGCGAGGAATGGCGGGGCGGTAGAACGTGGTAGCGTAGGCTTCAGCC
>JBPCPB010000367.1:0-5089 GCA_050999735.1 Thermomicrobiales bacterium
AGCCTGCCTCTCGCTGTGGCAGGCTAAAGCCCGCCACCACCATGATTCCTGCGTGCTGAACCGAGTTATGTCCGGATGTCAGACATGTATCCTTGACGGAGGACGATTCCCGTTGCTGTATCAATAAAGACACTGAGCGGCACGCGCCAGTAATCATCGTTTGGCGCCGCTCCATTCGGGAGCGAGTCATAGTTACGGAAGATGACCCGCCACACGCCGTTCTCGCGCGTCGCGATGTAAGGCGAGACGACCGTGCGGGCGATATGAATGGCGTCCGCTTCCGTGGTGACTGCTGGAGTCGGTGTGCGAATCGCAGTCGGCGCGCGAATCGTACCGACGCCCCGTGTCGCGAGCATGCTTTCCTGCGTCTGACCGCAGCCAGTAGCGACTGCGACCATCAAAAGGATGAGCAATGTGCGGGTTGTTCGACGCACGGCAGTATATCTTTCGGTGCTGAACGACGCGAAAATCCACTCAAAACACGATACTCCCGTGCGCGCGAACGCGCGTTCGTATATACTGTGTACGGACATCGGGCGGGCAAGGCATTTTCCGTGCTGCGGATTAGCGAAACGAAGTGCTGGGAAGCCTTGCGGAAAATACGCAGAAATGCTACACTGCCACGATGCGACCGTGAACGTACAGGGATCGCAGACGGTGGAGTAAGGGGGCCTGAAGACGTATGCCACACGATCAGATTATTGTCCGCGGCGCCCGCGAACACAACCTCAAGAATGTTGATCTCACGATTCCGCGCGACAAACTCGTCGTTTTCACGGGGCTTTCCGGTTCCGGGAAATCCAGCCTCGCCTTCGATACGATCTATGCGGAGGGGCAGCGGCGGTACGTCGAATCGCTCTCCGCCTATGCCCGGCAATTCCTCGGCCTGATGGAGAAGCCGGATGTGGATCATATTGACGGCCTCTCGCCCGCGATCTCGATTGACCAGAAGAGTACGAGCCGTAACCCGCGCTCGACCGTCGGCACCGTGACGGAAATCTACGATTACCTCCGCTTGCTCTTCGCGCGGATCGGCCACGCGCACAGCCCGACGACCGGGCGACCAATCCAGAAGCAGAGCGCGGAGCAGATCGTCGAGCATATCCTCGGCCTCGCGGACGGCACGCGGTTGCTCATCCTCGCGCCGATCATCCGCGACCGCAAGGGCGAGCATCAAGGCATCTTCGAGGAGGCGAAGCGGACGGGGTTCGTGCGCGTGCGCGTGAATGGCACGGTGCGCGACCTCGATGAGAAGATTGTTCTCGCCAAGTACAAGAAGCACACAATCGAAATCGTCGTGGACCGGCTCGTCATCCGACACGACACCGACAGCGACGAGGCACAGGGATTCCGCACGCGGTTGACCGATAGCGTCGAGACGGCGCTCAAGCATGGCGAGGGCGTGATGATCGCCGCCGAAGTAGACGGGCCGGACCGCTTCTTCTCCGAGAAACTGGCCGATCCGGAAACGGGCGAATCGTTCGAGGAATTGGAGCCGCGCGCCTTCTCCTTCAATAGCCCGCACGGCGCCTGCCCGCACTGCTCCGGTCTCGGCACGGTGATGGAGTTCGACCCCGATCTGATTATCCCGAACCGCGATTTGACGCTCGCGGAGGGCGCGGTGCAGCCGTGGGTACGCACGACGCAGGGCGGGCAGGGATACTACCTGCAACTGCTCACGGCGCTCGGCGAGCAGTCCGGTTTCCGCGTCAACACGCCGACGCGCAATTTCTCCCCCGAACAGATGGGCGTCATTCTCTACGGCAATAATGGCGAGTATTTCCCGGTCAAGTACCAGACCGGCAGCGGCAAGACGCGGACGTACGACACGACCTTCGAGGGCGTCATTCCGAACCTGAAGCGGCGGTACAAGGAGACGAGTTCCGAGCATGTTCGCGCCGAGATCGAGCGGTACATGGGGGCGAAGCCATGCCCCGTCTGCAGGGGGAAGCGGCTCAAGCCCGAAACGCTCGCTGTCACAATCGCGGCCTTCAACATGACCGATGTGAGAGAGATGACCGTCCGCGATGCGCAGCGTTTCTTCGATGCGCTCGCGCATCGGGGGCGGCTCGATGGCCCGCCGCACGAGACGGATGTCGTCGGCGTCGCGGGTAGAGAAGCAGTGCGCATTCAACTCTCGGCGGCGGATTTGGAACTCTCCGAACGCGAGCAGATCATCGCGCGGCAGATTTTCAAGGAGATCCGCGAGCGGCTCGGCTTCCTCGTGGATGTCGGGCTTGATTACCTGTCACTCAACCGGGCGGCGGCGACGCTCTCCGGCGGCGAGGCGCAGCGCATCCGGCTGGCGACGCAGATCGGTTCGAGCCTGATGGGCGTCATCTACATTCTCGATGAGCCGAGCATCGGTCTCCACCAGCGCGACAATGCCCGGCTCATCAATACCTTGCTGCGGCTGCGCGATCAGGGCAATACGTTGATCGTTGTCGAGCACGATGAGGACACGATGCGCACGGCGGACTGGATCGTGGACATTGGGCCGGGCGCCGGGGAGCATGGCGGTCACATCGTCGCGGAGGGTACGGCGGAGGAAATCAGCGCGAACCCGCAGAGCGTGACTGGGCAGTACCTCAGCGGTCGTCGGGGTATCCCGATCCCGCCGAAGCGACGGCGCGGCAATGGCAAGTCGCTCTACCTGAAAGGCGCGCGGGGCAATAACCTCAAGAGTCTCGATGTGCGCTTTCCGCTTGGCACGTTTACCGTTATCACCGGCGTCTCCGGTTCCGGCAAGAGCACGCTGATCACGGACACGCTCTATCGCCGCCTCGCGCAGCATATTTATCACAGTAAGGAGCGGCCCGATCCCTTCGACGCTCTGCTGGGCATGGATCATCTCGACAAGGTGATTGACATTGACCAAAGCCCGATTGGCCGGACGCCGCGCTCGAACCCGGCGACGTACACCGGCCTCTTCGCGCCGATCCGCGAGTTGTTCGCCTCCTTGCCGGAAGCGAAATTGCGCGGCTACAAGCCCGGTCGGTTTTCCTTCAATGTCAAGGGCGGGCGCTGTGAGGCGTGCCACGGCGACGGCATTATCCAGATCGAGATGCAGTTTCTGCCCGATGTCTATGTGCCCTGCGAAGTTTGCCACGGCGCGCGCTACAGTCACGAGACGTTGGAAGTGAAATATCGTGGCAAGAGCATCGCGGATGTCCTCGATATGACCGTGGACGAGGCACTGGAAATGCTCGGTAACATCCCGCAGATCGCGAACAAACTGCAAACGATCGCCGATGTCGGCCTCGGCTACATCCATCTCGGCCAGTCCTCGACGACGCTCTCCGGCGGCGAGGCGCAGCGCGTCAAACTGGCGACCGAACTCTCCCGCCGCGCGACGGGTAAGACGATGTACATCCTCGACGAGCCGACGACGGGCCTCCATTTCGCCGATGTGGAACGGCTCTTGCAGGTGCTCCAGCGGCTCGTGGATACCGGCAACACAGTGCTCGTGATTGAACACAACCTTGATGTCATCAAGTCGGCGGACTGGGTGATTGATCTCGGTCCGGAGGGCGGCGATAAGGGCGGCGAGATCATCGCGGAGGGCACGCCGGAGCAGGTCGCGGATGTCACGCAGTCGCACACGGGCCATTTCCTGCGCCGCATGCTGCACGCGCGGCGCGGTGAGCCGGTCGGCGTGGCGGCAATGTAGCAATGGAGCAACCAATCACGTGCGCGCCGTGGTACACTCGCGGTTCAACGACGACGCGCGGCGGGATTGGCCGTGCGGACGGCAGTTGTGGCGGAATGGAGAACATGCAATGGCGGCGTTTACGCCCGAGTTTCTTGAAGCGCAAAAGCGGAAGTTGGTCGGGGAGCGTGACCGTTTGCAGAGCGAACTGCGGGCTATAGATCAGGAACTGATCCGGCTTGGGCAGTCGCAGAGCGACGAGGGCGCGGGCGTTGGCAACCACATGGCGGACGAGGGGAGCGACGCGCAGGAGCAGGAGACCGATATGACCGTGCGCGTGAACATCGAAGTGATGCTCGGCGAAGTCCAACATGCACTGACGAAGTTCGAGACGGGTGACTACGGCATTTGCGAGGATACGAACCAGCCGATTGCCGTCGCCCGTCTCGAAGCCTTACCCTACGCACGGTATACGGTGCAGGCGCAGGAGAAGCGCGAGGTACTGGGCACGTACCGTCCGCTTCCCTCTGTCCGATAACGCCATGGTGGCCGAGCGCTCCGATCAAACAGTGGAGACCGCAACGCGCGCGCGCGCGTTTGATTTTTGGCCGATGATCGTTGCGGCAGTCGTCGTCATCATTGACCAAATCACCAAAGCGCTGGTCATTCGCGCGTTCGGGCCACCCGATGCGGCCACGTCGAAGGTCATCATCCCGCATTTGCTCGATTTTCGGCACGATGAGAACACGGGCGCGGCATTCAGCCTCTTTCAGGGGCGGAGTACGACCTTACTCCTGATCGGCGTGATCGTGATCGGCGTGTTGATTTACTATTATCGGGCGTTGCCGCAGGGGCAGCCGGTCTTGCGCCTCGCCGTTGGCGGCGTGCTCGGCGGCGCGGTCGGCAACATCATTGATCGTGTCCGGCTCGGCTATGTGACGGACTGGATCCACATCACCCATTATCCGACCTTCAATGTCGCGGACAGTTGCATCACAATCGGGATGGTGACGCTGGCGTTCTATCTCCTCTTCATGGACCGATCCGCGCGTCGTGACGGCTGACGATGCCCGCCGCGCACTCCTTTTCGCTGATCGTCGAGCCGGAATGCGCCGGTGAACGGCTCGACCGCTTCCTGGCGACCAAATTGCCCCATTTTACCCGCGCCTATCTGCAAACGCGGATTGAACATGCCGATGTGCAGGTGGATGGGCGGCCCCGCAAGGCGAGTTTTCGCCTGCGTGGCGGCGAGCAGATCGCGGTTACGATTCCTGACGAGCCGAGCAGGACGACGCTTATTCCTGAGCAGATGTCGCTCGCCATTCTCTACGAAGATGCGGATGTGATCGTCGTTGACAAGCCGGCCGGTCTCGTCGTCCATCCAGGTGCGGGCAACTGGACCGGGACGCTCGTGCATGGCATCCTCGCGCACGCCCCGGA
>JBPCPB010000369.1:0-4886 GCA_050999735.1 Thermomicrobiales bacterium
TGGCGGAGAGGGTGGGATTCGAACCCACGGGGCTCATCACCCGGCTGTTTTCAAGACAGCTACCATCAACCGCTCGGCCACCTCTCCGCGACTGCGTGGCATGATGCAGTATGCCGCACGGCGGGCGGTTTCGCAAGATGCGGTCGGCAGTCGGCAGTCAGCAGTCGGTGGTACACCGGGAGCAGCCTTCCCACCGCGCTCTTTCATCTCTGCCGACTGCCGACTGACTACTTCTCCCGTTCGATCTTCTCCATACCCTGCATATAGGGGCGGATGACCGCCGGAATGGTGATCGTACCGTCTGTGTTTTGGTAGTTCTCCATGATCGCGATCATCAAGCGCGGCGGGGCGAGGCCCGAGCCGTTCAGGGTATGGACGTATTCCGGGCGCGCGCCCGCTTCGCGACGGAAGCGGATGTTGGCGCGGCGCGCTTGAAAATCGGTGAAGTTGCCGCACGACGAGACTTCCAGCCACTCGTCACAGCCCGGCGCCCATGCTTCGAGGTCGAACTTTTCCGCCGAGACGAACGAGAGATCGCCAGTACACATCTGGATAACGCGGTAGGGAATTTCCAGATCGCGCAGGATCACTTCAGCATCCGCGATCAGCGTCCGCAGCGCCGCCTTCGAGTCCTCCGGCTTCTCCAGCCGCACCATCTCGACTTTATCGAACTGGTGGCCGCGCTTGATGCCGCGCGTATCCCGGCCAGCCGACAATTGCTCCCGCCGGAAGTTCGTCGAAAAGGCGGTGAGCCGGACCGGCAAGTCGTTCCCATCGAGAATTTCCTCGCGATGGAGATTCGTCAGCGGCACCTCGGAGGTCGGGATGAGGTACATGTCCGGGGCCTCCGCGAGGCTGTAGAGATTGTCCGTGAACTTCGGCAGATTGCCCGTGCCGATGAGCATCTCGCGCAGGACGAGATAGGGCGGGGAGATTTCCTTGTACCCTTGCGCGACATGCACATCGAGCATCCACTGGATCAGCGCGCGTTGCAACCGCGCACCCGCCCCGATCAGGACATAGAACCGCGAGCCGGAGAGGCGCACACCCCGCTCAAAGTCAAGAATACCCAGCGCTGGTCCTAACTCCCAATGCGGCTTGGGCGTGAAGTCGAACTGCCGCTGCACTCCCTCAACGCGCGTGACGACGTTCTCCGCATCGTCCTTACCGACCGGCACGTCGGGATCGGGCAGATTCGGGATTTCCAGCATCACGGCATCGAGTTGCGCTTTCGTTTCGGCGACGCGCGCGTCCAGCGACGTGATACGGCCGCCAAGTTCCCTGCTGCGCTCGATCAAGGGTTGCCGCTCGGCATTGTCTCGTACGCCCGCGACATGCTTTGAAACCTGATTGCGCTCCGCCTTCAGTGCGTCAACCTCCGTCTGCAACGTGCGCCGTTCCTCATCGAGGCGGAGTACATCATCAACGAGCGACGGGTCGGCGAAGAGTCTCTTCAGACCATTCCTGACGACATCCGGCTGCTCGCGGATCAGTCGCATATCCAGCATCGTACTACCCTCCGGTCTCATACTTGATAGCCCACTCACGAGCGCGTACACGCGACCAACAAAAATGCACCCGTCCATTCAAGGACGAGTGCATCGTGGTGCCACCTTGTTTCGCCTTGCGCTCGCGTGCAAGACCTCATTGCGTCACCGCCGCGCCATCGCGCGCGCAGTGACCCCTAACCCGATAACGAGGGTCGGACGGCACAGGCTTAATCGCCCAAAGGCGCTTTCGCCGGCGGCTCCGGGGCGGAATACCCCTTCAAAGCCCACTATTCCTTCCTTGCACGTATACCATGTGGCACGGAAGATGTCAACAGCGGCACACCGCTTACGATGCGGCGGCGAATACCTCCGCGCCGGGGATAAAGGGCAGCCAATCGGCACGCGGCCGCTCCGCGAGACGCCGCTGGATCGCGTAGTACGCGCCCGCGTGCGGCTCGAAGGGCGCGCGACGCAGCCGCATGCGCGCCTCGTCCGGCGTGTGCCCACCCTTGCGGTGATTGCATTCCTTGCAGGCGGAGACGAGGTTTTCCCAGGTATGCATGCCGCCGCGCGATTTCGGCATGACGTGATCAATCGTCAGGTCATGCGAGGAGTGGCCGCAGTATTGGCAGGTGTAGTGGTCTCGCAAGAAGACTTCGCGGCGGGTCAATTTGACGCGGGGGCGGGGGCGTCGGACGAGGTAGACCATTCGGACAACGGAGGGAATCGTGTACGCGCGCGATGTGGTGCGTAAGTGTACGTCCGATTCTTCCTGCAACACCTCCGCCTTGCCGCCCAGCACGAGGACGAGCGCGCGGCGCGCGTTGCAGATATGTAAGGGTTCGTAGTTCTGGTTGAGAACGAGGACTGCCGTGTCCATGAGCGGCGTTGCTCCTTGTCGGTCGTACCGATGCGCCATGCTGCACCTGGGTCGCACTCCCGCCGCAGTTGTCGTGTCGTAGAGAGTGTACCGTCATCTCGACACATTTGGCAAGGGTTTTTCGTCCGCGCCGTGCGAATGTCGCTCGCCACGGATAGGCATACGTACACCACGCGCGCCGGTGATGGCACGCTGCGCGTGTCGTGAAGTTGGTCCGCGAATTGCGGCGAATCGTCATAGACGCTTTGCGTTATGAGACGTAAAATAGCATAGTGGCTGCCCGTAACGGGGCGGTCGGTGCGGATCGCGACAGTGTGAGGATACGGCGTGGGCAATTTTGCGTGGGTATTGATCGTCCCGATTCTGGCGGTGCTCGTCACGGTGCATGAGTTCGGGCATTTTCTTGCGGCACGATTTTTTGGCGTGGCGGTCGAGGAGTTCGGCATTGGGTTGCCGCCCCGGATCGTCGGGCGCATGTGGAAGGGAACGCTCTGGTCGCTCAACGCGATCCCCCTCGGTGGCTTCGCACGGATGAAGGACGAGAACACGAGCGGTGCGGCGCCGAATTCGTTCCAGACCAAACCCGCCTACGCGCGGGCGATCATTCTGGTTGCCGGGATTGTCTTCAACTTCATCTTCGCCGCGATTCTCTTCGCAATCATCTTCGCCGTCTACGGCGCGCCGAGCGACAAGGAGATCGTCTCCATCGGCGATGTCGTCGCGGGGACACCGGCGCAAGCAGCAGGATGGCAGGCGGGCGACCAGTTCGTCCGCATCGGCGGGCAGCCGATCATGACACAGCAAGACCTCTCTGACGCGATCAAAGCCGACGCCGGAACACCGGTGCAGGTCGAATTGCGCCGTGGTGGCCAGATCATTACAACGACGATCACGCCACGCCGTCCCGATCAGACGCCCACGGGGCAGGGATCCACGGGAATCACGGTATCGGCGCAATCGGTCGCGGTACGCGAGCCTGCCTGGCGGGCGATTCCTGACGGCTTCCGCGAGACAGGGCGCGACATCGGTGCGACGTATAGCGGTCTCGTCAATCTCGTGCGCGGGCAGCAACCAGGTGGGGTCAGTAATCTCACCGGCCCGGTCGGCATTGGTCAGGTCGTGAATGAGGCCGTCCAGCAGGCGCAACAGGAGACGATTCCGGTCTGGGTCGTGCTCTTCAACCTCACCGCCTTCATCTCGATCAACCTCGGCATCCTGAACCTGCTGCCGATCCCCGCGCTCGATGGTGGGCGGTTGCTCTTCGTCGTGATCGAGTGGGTCCGGCGCGGCAAGCGCGTGCCGCCGGAGCGCGAGGGGATGGTCCATTTGATCGGGATGGCCGTCCTCCTGACGATCTTCGTCCTCGTCGCCTTCCTCGATATTCAACGCATTCTCGACGGTCGTTCGATTTTACCGCGGTAAGCCGCATCACTCTAGGAGCCGCACTGTGCTCGAAACTATCGTCCCGCTCTCCAATCGTCGGTTCAGCCGCCCGATCTTCCTCAATGATCGCAAGGGCAACAGCGTCCAGATCGGCGGTGGCGCGCCCGTCGTCGTTCAGTCCATGTGCTCGACCGACACGAGTGACAAGGAGACGACGATCAAGCAGATTTACGATCTCGCCTCGAATGGCTGCGAAGTCGTCCGCGTCGCCGTACCGGATAAGGAAGCGGCGGCGGTGATGCCGGAAATCGTCGCGCGTTCGCCCGTGCCGATCGTCGCGGATATTCACTTCCACTATCAAATGGCGATTGCCGCGCTCAATGCCGGCGTCGCGAAACTGCGCCTCAATCCCGGCAATATCCGCAAGCGGTCGCAGGTCGAGGAAGTGGTGCGCCTTGCCCAAGCAAAGGGCGTGCCGATCCGCATCGGCGTCAATCACGGCTCGCTGCCGCCCGTCCAGCCGGGGCAGGAGACGATGACCGACCCGGAGCGGATGGTGGATGTCGCCTTCGGGCATATTCGTATCCTCGAAGAACTCGATTTCCGGGACATCTGCATCTCGCTCAAAGCCTTCGATGTGCCGACGATGGTCGCCGCGTACCGGCTGATGGCGGAGCGGTGTGACTATCCCCTCCATCTTGGCGTTACCGAAGCGGGCACCGCGCGCGCCGGTTCGATCCGCTCGGCGGTCGGCATGGGCATTCTGCTCAATGAGGGGATCGGCGATACGATCCGCGTCTCACTCGCCGACAACCCAGTCGAAGAGGTCTATACGGCATACGAAATCCTTAAGAGCCTCGACTTGCGCCAGAAAGGAACGACGCTCGTCGCCTGTCCGTCCTGCGGGCGCGTGGAGATTAACGTCCTCAAACTCGCGGCGGAAGTGGACGAGTACATCAAGCATATTCAGACGCCGATCAAGGTCGCGGTAATGGGCTGCGTCGTTAATGGCCCCGGCGAGGCGCGCGATGCCGATGTCGGTGTCGCCGGTGGACGCGACAAAGGCGTTATCTTCCGCCACGGCGAGATCGTCCGCACGGTTGCCGAGCCGGACCTCTTCCGCGCCATCTGCG
>JBPCPB010000375.1:0-4427 GCA_050999735.1 Thermomicrobiales bacterium
TGCCCCGCTCACGACCTGGGTGAGGATAATGACCCGTTGTTGTTCCTGTGCATTCACCATCATGTTCTCCATGGGGTGACATTTTCACAGAACAGTTACTGGGTGTCAGAATCATAGAACACCGACAGGCGGATTGGCGTACATTGACAGCATCCTCTTTCACGGTGACAATTTGCGGTGTTGCGGGCGTCGGTACGGGAGTATTAACAACGCGCGTGGGGCTAGGTGGAGAGACGGTAGCCGTTGCAACGGACGTTGCGACAGCCGTTGCGACAGCCGTTGAAGGCGATACGTCTGCAGGCACCGCCGTGGACGCACCTCTAGGAGTTGCTGTTGGAGCAGATCCACAGGCAGCCAGCAAGAAGACGCAGAGAAGCACCCAAGCCCGTCGCATGTCGTTTTCCTTCGCGCATTCACAGTGAACGATTGTGCGACATCATAGCACTTCTTCTCTCCATCATTCGGTCATAGATTGTCACATGTTGCGTCACACGACGGGCGAGAATGGGTAGCCCCAGCCCGGTTCGTCGCCCGGTTTGCCCGGTATCGGGTCGTGCAGGAGCGGGTCGTTTGTCGCGCGCATCCAGTCATCTACGAGGGCGCGCAGCCGGGCCAATTCATCCGCGTGTGCGGGGTCTCCGGCGAGGTTCGTTTGTTCGAGGGGATCGGTGGCGAGATCGTACAACTCCTCCGGCGGGCGGACGGTACCGTAATATTGTGCGGCGAGCGCCTGCCCGGACAGGCCCGCGAGGATGTCCGATGGCATATAGACGAGGGGCGCGGTGATGAAACTGCGCATGTAGGCGGATTGCTTCGTGCGAATGCCGCGCATCGGATTGTAGCGGTCGTGCCACGTCAGTTCCGCGAAGATGTGATCGTGCGGACGATACGATTCGTCGCGCAGAAGTGGGAGGAACGTCCGCCCGTGCAACCCGGTGGGGATGGGCAACCTGGCCGCTTCGAGGAGCGTCGGCAACATGTCTACATTGACGAGGAGATCATCCACGCGGCGTCCGCCCGCGAAGCCCGTTGGCCAGTGCATGAGCAAGGCGGTGCACATGCCCGGTGCGCAGAGCATCCCTTTCGCGCGCGGCATGGCGATGCCGTGATCGGTCGTATAGATGAAGAGCGTGTTGGCCGCCTGCGGATGATTGGCAATCGCCGCGCGGATGTCGCCCACGGCGCGATCAACGGCCTTCACCATGCCATTCAGTTGCCCGATTTCCGTCCGAACGGAGGGAATATCCGGCAACCACGGCGGGACGGTGACGGCCTCTGGCGGGTCAACATTGTAGCCGGAGCGGTCAAACGGGCGATGGGTTTCGTCGAAGCCCGCCATGATGAAGAAGGGCGCGTCCGGCTGGCTGGCGATGCAGCCGCGCACCTTCTCCGCGACAACGGATGCCTGGATGGACGACGTATCACTGTGCTGGTAGCCGAGCCGTTCCGGGTGTTTGTATGCTTCGTGTTGGAAGCCAAAGAGGTACGTCGCGTAACCGCCGTCCGCGAGATAGTGCGGCAGGCAGCGAACATCAGGATGCAGTTCCCAGCCGCGATGCGCGAGGCCCATCATGCCGTTCGTATGCGGATAAAGGCCGGTCATCAGGCTGGCGCGGCTTGGCGAGCATTGCGGCGCGGTGCAGTGCGCTTGGTCGAATTGCACTCCCTCCGACGCGAGCGCATTGAGGTGCGGTGTCGCCACACCCGTGCCGTAGCAGCCGAGGTGCGTACCCGTATCGTGCGTGATGACGAGAACGACATTCGGTTGCGCCGCGCGTGCCATGCATGCTCCTTCACCGTCGGCATCGCCACGAATCGTATCATACACGGCATGCGGGGCAATCCGAGAACGTGCCGCGTGCCGTACTTTGGGAGAGGAGCATGGCAAACGATATGCGGTGATACACTACTGGGGGCAGGCGGATTCCGATGACATGCGAGCAGGCAGGCGTGAATCTCCCACGGCGACACATCAGGAGTATGACACGCGGCGGGCGGGGTATGCCGGTGATTGCCGCATGCCTCATTGCGCTTGTGATGGTCTTCGGATTGGTATTCCTGCCGATGCCGGTCGCGGCGCATGCCTCGCTGCTGCAAACGGATCCCCCGCCAAACAGCACGCTGGATCATTCGCCGGATGTAATCTCACTGCATTTCGATCAGCCACTCCAGGCCGGTTTTAGCAAGGTAACCGTCTTCGATGCGAGTCAGCGGCCCGTCACGATGGTGCCGAACCCGGCGTCGGGTACCGATCCGTCCGCCCTGACGATCGGCGTGCCGACACTGAAGACGGGCGTCTATTCGGTGCTCTGGCAGGTGCTCTCGCCGGACGGTCATCCCGTGCGCGGCGCGTTTGTCTTCACCGTCGCGCTGCCGGGCGATCCGCCGCCCGCGCCAGTCGCCAGCGTGCCGGATATCGCGGGCATTTCCACCTCGAACAGCCCGCCCTTCCTCGCGGTGCTGCTGCGCGGACTGCGCTACGCGGGGATCGCCGCGCTCGTCGGTGGGATCGGCATTTTCCTGGCAACCATCCTGCCCGCTCTGCGCGAACTGCCGGAGGAGGAGCGCGCGGGCCTGCGCCGCACGCTCGATCAGCGGATACAGCGCTGGCTCTTCATCGCCCTCGGCATCGCTCTCGGCGCGCACCTCTTCTCGCTGATCGTGCAGGTCGCGACGGTCAATGGCATCACCCTCGGCGAAGCGTTGCAGTGGGCACGGATCAGCGACCTCGTCAAGAACACGACCTACGGCGCGGTCTGGCGGATGCAGGGCATTCTTCTGCTCGTGCTCGGAGAATGGCTGATTCTCCTGCCGACGATGGGCCGGTTGCAGTTGCCACGCTTCCCGCTCGGCATCGTCGCTAATTCGGCGCGCCCTGCCGTCGCGACCGCAGAACAGGAAACAGCACATCTCGCGCCGCTCTGGGGGTGGGGCGTCGCCTTGCTCGGCGGGCTGGCGCTCCTGCTCGTCAGCGTCTTCGGTGGCCACGCGCTCGATGTCAAGACGCATCCTGCCCTGGCGATGCTCGCGGACTTCCTGCATCTGACGGCAATGAGTCTCTGGTTCGGCGGGATTATCCTGATGGTCGGTCTTGTGCCGCCGCTGCTTAATGGCACGGCGGGCGCGACGCAGCGGCGCGCAATGGGCGCGATTATCGGCCGCTTCTCGCACCTCGCGCTGATCAGCATCGCCGTTCTCACCGTCACCGGTATCTACGCGGTCACTCTCCATACGACGCGCGACACGATCGGCACGACGACGTACGGTCTCGTCGTGATCGGCAAGGTCGCACTCGTCGCCGTGATCGTCCTGGTCGCGGCATTCAACCGCTTCGGGCTGAAACGGTGGATCGCATGTGATGTGGAGAGCGGCACGGCGGCACGGGCACAGACGATGCTGCTGCGCGGGATAAGCGCGGAAGTGATCCTCGGCGTCGCGGTGATCGGCCTGACCGGGTTGCTGACGCAGTTGCCGCCCGCGAACACACAGGCGACGGGCGCTGGCGCCATCATCGCCTTGCCCTCCGCGCCCGTTGAGGCGGTCGTGGCGCAACCGGTGCTCGAAGCGGACGGCGTGCGCGGCTACCTCACCGTCGAAACGAAGGGGACGGAAACGACGTTCGACGCGCGGATCACCGATACGGCGGGCGCGCTCCGCACTGACGTGACGCGCGCCACGCTCTGGCTGAACAGCGGCGACAAAGATGTCGGGCTGCTCATCGTGCCGCTCACTGATGCCGGAGACGGGCATTACCGCGCGACGGGCCAATGGTTCGCCATCGGCCAGAACTGGCTCGCGCAGGTCGTCGTGCGCCGCCAGGATGTGGCGGAAGATGTCAAACTCCCCTTCGCGCTTCAGCCGCGCCCGACGGCGTATGCGGAGGAACCCGTCGCGCCCAACGCTTTCCTCTGGCCGCGCTTCTTACCGGACGCCATGCAGGGAATTAATCCCTTGCTGATCGGCGTTGCGCTGCTTCTCTTCGTCCTGATCGTCCGGCTTTCGCGAGTGGCGCGGCGTGCGACGTGGATCGGCGCGATCGGCCTGATCGTGCTCGGGGCGACGCTGATGGCGTGGTACTCCGTGCCGACGACGCCGCTGACCGGGCGGGCGGACCCGCTGCCCGCGACACAGAACATCCTCATGCAGGGCGGCGTGCTCTATGCGCAAAACTGCGCCGTCTGCCACGGCGCGAGCGATACGGGGATCGGCAAGCCCGGTACGCAACTGACCGCCGCCACCAGCCAGCGGTACACGGACGGCGACCTCTACTGGCTGCTCACCAACGGCGTCCCGGGCAAAGGGATACCCCCGTACAATACCCGCCTCTCGCCAACCGAGCGCTGGCAGGTCGTTCGCTACCTGCGCTCCATTCTGCCGCATGGACAATAGTGGGCAAGATTTATTCGGCGCTCTCCGCCGCTTGACGC
>JBPCPB010000408.1:0-10342 GCA_050999735.1 Thermomicrobiales bacterium
GAACCGCGCACCTTCGCGGACCTCCACGAGGGCGCGCGACACTGCTTCAACCGCAGCCTCCTCGTCCTGCGCACCAACATAGACAACGGCGGCGCGATCATCGCCGCCAGCGATGCGGACATCCTCCAGTTTGGCCGGGACACCTACACCTATCTGTGGCCGCGCGATGGCGCGCTCGTCGCGACCGCGCTGATTCGCGCTGGCTATCCCGACATCGCGATGCGGTTTTTTGATTTTGTCGGCAAACTGATCCCGCGTGACGGCTATCTGCTGCACAAGTACAACCCGGACGGCTCGATGGGTTCGACCTGGCACCCGTTCATCGCGCCGGATGGCACGCCGCAACTGCCGATTCAGGAGGATGAGACGGCGCTCGTGATTAGCGCCCTCTGGGAGCACTTCCGTCATTATCGGGAGGTCGAATCCATCTCGCCGCTCTACCGGCCACTGGTGCGTGCCGCCGCCGATTTCATGACGCGCTTTCGGGAGCCACACACGGGATTGCCCGCGCCGTCGTATGATCTGTGGGAGGAGCGACACGGCATCATGGCCTGGACGGTCGCGGCGGTCTGGTCCGGCCTACGCGCGGCGGCGAACTTCGCCGAGGCCTTCGGGCAGGACAAACTGGCGGCGGATTGGCGGCGCGCGGCACAAGAAATCCATGATGCGACAGCCAAGCATCTCTTTGATCCATCGCTCGGTCGTTTCGTCCGACTGGTCAACGTGGCGAAAGATGGCACGGTGACACCGGACGCGACGCTCGACGCCAGCATGATGGGCCTCGTCGTCTTCGGCATGTTCTCGGCGCACGATCCGCGCATCGAGGCGACGATGGAAGCGGTGCGGGAGGCGCTGGAGGTGAAGACGCCAGTCGGCGGCGTCGCGCGGTATCAGAACGATTATTACCAGCAGGTCTCACAGGACATCGCCGCCTGCCCCGGTAACCCGTGGTTCATCTGCACGCTCTGGATCGCCGATTACTACATCGCCGCCGCGAATACGGTGGCCGACCTCGCACGGGCGGCGACGTACATCAAGTGGGTGACTGACCACACGCTGGAGAGCGGTGTGCTTGCGGAGCAGGTACACCCCTATACCGGCGCACCCCTCTCCGTCTCGCCCCTCACCTGGAGCCATGCCGCGCTCGTCACGACGATTCAGTCCTACGTCGCGAAATGGACGGCGCTAACGTCCGGCCTGCCCGCACAGCATGGCGCGCCGCAATCCGCGCCATCGGCGGAACCAATGCACGCGCCCGTCCTTCCAATGGACGCGACCGCGACGGAGTCACCGAAGCCACTCGTCGCCGACCGATCCGCTCCTAGCTGACCGCATCATGTCGGTAAGATATACCAGAAAATATGGATATTCTGGTATATCTCACTGAATGAATGAGAAGCGCCTGCATTGCCTGGGCGACGCAGGCGCTCCTTCATCGCATAGTGGTGTTTAGCCGAGCGCTTGTCCTAATGCGGCGACCGCATGGTCCGCTTGCTCTGCCGTCAGGATCAAGGGCGGCAGGAAGCGGATGATTAGCCCACCCGCCGGGAGGGCAAGGACGCCGCCTTCCTGTAATCGCCGCAGCACTGGTGTCACCTTCGTCTTCAACTCGACGCCGATCATCAGCCCGCGCCCGCGCACGTCGCGGATCATCGGGTGATTGAGCGCGCGGAATCCGGCAACGAAATGCTCGCCGACCGCCTTGCTCTGCGGCAGCAACCCATCGGCGATGATCGTGGTCAAGGTAGCGTGCGCCGCCGCGCAGACGAGCGGATTGCCGCCGAAGGTATTGCCGTGCGTGCCCGGCGGCACCTGCGTCGCGACCGCCTCGGTCATCAGCGTCAGCCCCATTGGCAGACCGTTCGCGACCGCCTTGGAGACGGCAATGATGTCCGGCGTCACACCTTCCGCCATCGCGCGGAAAATCGCACCCGTACGAAACGCGGTCTGCACTTCATCGAAAATCAGCAACGCGCCGCGTGCGTCGCATGCCTCGCGTGCCGCCCGCAAGTAGCCTTCCGGGGCTGGGTGGATGCCGCCCTCACCCTGGATCGGCTCGATAATCAACGCCGCCGTCTCGTCGGTGATCGCCGCGAGCGAATCCGGGTCGCCGTAGTTGACGTGCGTCACCGTGCCGTACATCGGCGCGTACGCCTCGCGGTACTTGTTATCACCCGTCACGGCGAGCGAACCCATCGTCCGCCCGTGGTAGGCGCGGCGGGTAGCGACGAGATGCTGCCGCCCGCTGACGGCCCGCGCGAACTTCAGCGCCGCCTCGACACTCTCCGTACCGCTATTGCAGAAAAAGGCGCGCGTGATGCCGGGTGGCGTATGGTACATCAGCAATGCGAGATACCGCGCCCGCTGATCGTTGTAAAACGATTGATGGCACGTCGTCAGCGTCGCCGCCTGCCGGGTGATCGCCGCCGTCACCGCCGGGTGCGCGTGGCCGAGGATCGCCGTGCCGTACGCGCTCATGCAATCGAGATATTCCTTGCCATCCGAATCCCAGAGCGTTGCCCCCTGCCCTCGCACGAGCGCGACATCCCTCTTCGCGTAGAGCGGCACGAGGTCGGCATTCTCAATCTCGCGAATCGTGCCAATATCCATGATTGCATCGGTCGTTGGTGTCGTTGTCATTGGTGTACCTACTCCCCTGCCCCCTCCCTAAAGGAGGGGATGACGCATCCAGGTTTTCGTCTCAACGTGATCGCCGATCCGCCCCGCTAGTCCACGATCGCGCCGCAGGAGATGTTGACGTCTGTGGCAGTCATGGTGCGAGCCCAATCCGAGGCCACAAAGGCCGCTATGTTGCCTACGTCCGCCAGCGTCGCGGTGCGTTTCAGCAACGTTGGCTGCTCAAGCCCGGCGATGATCTCCTCCCGCCCCATGATGGTGTCAGCGAGGGATTCGGGCACTCCCCCCGTTTTCAGGGTGACGACGCGGATGCCGTGCTGACCGAGCTCGCATGCCCACTGCCGCCGCAGCCCCTCGATGGCGTCGAGGGCGATCTTGAAGCCGCCCAGACCGGGGACCGTCTGCGGCCCCCCGCCGCCGAAATGCAGGGTCACCCCCGACCCGCGCGGGATCATATGCCGGGCGGCCGCCTTGGTCGTGAGGAACTACGCCCGCATGGCGGTCGTGATCGGCTGCATGAAATCCTCCACCGCTATCTCCATCAGCGGCTCCTGGACGTCTCCGTATCCGATGAGGTTGAACGAGATATCGATGGACCCGGCCTGCGTGACCACCGCATGGATAAACTCCTCAACCGCCTCCTCATCCAAGGCATCGACAACGGCGGTGTCCGCTCCGCCGCCGCTCGCGCGGATCGCGTCGGCGAGCGTGTCGAGCTTCGCCCTGGTGCGACCGGCGAGGAAGACCCTGGCCCCCTCGCGGGCAAAGGCATGGGCCACGGCACCGCCGATCGGACCGCCCGCGCCGTAGATCACGGCCACCTTGTTCTCCAGCAACATTGCTAAACCTGTCCTTTCCGCAGCACCAAGCCCTCCGAAGGAAAGTGGTTGGAGGTTAGGCCGTCCCCACCGCCACGGGCGCGATCACCGTTCCTTCACCACGCAGAGCGCGCTGCACGGGTTCGGCCACGCGCGCATCGGCGAAGACGACCTGCCCGACACCGCCCTTCAAGGCGTTAAACGCGGAGAGAACTTTCTTCTTCATCCGCCCTTGCGCCATCGAAAGTGCCGCCTCATCCATCGCGCCCGTGAACGGAATATGGTGCACAAGGCTCGCCTCATCGTTCACATCGGCGAGCAGACCGGGCGTGTTCGAGAAGATCAGCAGAGCATCCGCGCCGAGCGCGATGGCGAGTTCCATCGCCAGTTTGTCGCCATCCACATTGATCGCTTCGCCATCCGTGCTAATGGCGGGCGGCGTCAGCACGGGAAGATAGCCATTTTCGACGAGCAGGCGCGGCAATGTCGGATCAATTGTCTCGATCGAACCCGCGAAGTCGCCGTGGAGCATCTTCGGCTTGCCCTCTTCGAGAATGCGAATCGCGGACTTGCGCCGACCGGAGGCGATCCGGCCATCCATCGCCGTCAGGCCGACCGCATTGACACCGAGTGCCTGGAGTTTCTCGACAAGACGCTTGTTGATCCGGCCCGCATACGCCATCAGGAAGGCATCCATCGTCTCGGCATCCGTGAAGCGGCTAACCTGTCCCGTCGCGCTTGTTACCTGTCGGACAGGGATGCCGAGCCGCGCGCAGAGATCGTCCAACTCCTTGTTACCGCCGTGGACAAAGACTACTCGCTCCCCGCCATGCACCACCGCCGCGAGATCCGTCACGAACACCTCCGTATCAATCCCCCGGCTCCCGCCCAACTTAATCACCAGCATTTGGCCTCCGTAATCGAACCGCCAAGACGCCAAGGACGCCAAGAAGAGAGAAAGAAAAGATGACAAGTATTATACTTTGCATCTCTTGGCGTCCTTGGCGTCTTGGCGGTTTATAGTCCCTTCTCTAAACCGGATGCAGGCCGGCGAATTCGAGCGCTGCGGTTTCGGGGAAGCCACAACGGATGTTCATTGAGTGGAGGGCTTGCCCCGCCGCACCCTTCATCAGGTTGTCAATCGCCGCCAGCACGACGACGCGGTTCGAGTGCGGGTCGCGCTCGAAGCCGACATCACAGTAGTTCGAGCCAGTGAGAATCTTTGGTTCCGGGTTGCGATGAATACCGCTTGCCTCCTTGACGATCCGCATGAACGGCTCGCCTTTGTAGGCGCCCCGGAAGATTTTCCAGAGATCCTTGTCCTCCAATGGCTCCTTCAGGAAGGCGTGGCTCGTCGTCAGGATGCCGCGCACCGCCTCGACACTCGTGACGGACATCGCAATCGGCTGCGCGCGGCCATCCACCGTCAGTTCCTGAATGACTTCGGCGCTGTGTCGGTGGCCCGTCGGCTTGAATGAGCGGATGACGCCCGACCGCTCCGGGTGATGCGACGCGAGGCCGCTCTCGCCGCCCGCACCCGACGATCCAGTCTTCGACTCGATGACGATAGGCATCTGCGGATCGAGGACGCCCGCCCTGGCGAGCGGATAGAGGCCGAGAATCGCCGCCGTCGCATTGCAGCCGGGGGAGGCGATGTAGCGCGCATCGCGGATCGTGTCGCGGTGCAATTCCGGCATGCCGTAGACGAATTCACCAAGTAATTCCGGCTTCGCATGGGCGTGGCCGTACCACATCGGGTAGTCGTCCGGGTTACGCAGGCGAAAATCGGCGGAGAGATCAATGATGATGTGCGCCTTGTCGAGAAACTGGTCAAGCTTCCCCATCGTGACGCCGTGCGGCGTGCAGAGAAAGAGTACGTCAACGGGTTCCAGCGCCTCCATCGGCGTGAAGGTCAGATCGGTGCGGCCACGCAGATTCGGATGCATACTCCGCACGAACTTGCCCGCTTGCCGCTCGCTCGTCACCTGCTGAATCTGCACATGCGGATGCCCAAGCAACAGCCGGACCAACTCGCCGCCCGCATACCCCGACCCACCGACAATGCTCGCTGTTATTCGTTCCATATGATGTACCTCTCTAAAAGTCGGCAGTCGCCGGTAGTCGGAACTATCTTCGCGCCATCTACGAGCAGCGTCCCGTCTATTCTGCCGACTGCCGACTGCCGACTGCCGACTGCCCCCCGTCCACGCGCCGTCCCGTCTGGACTGCCTCGCGGACGATACTTGCTCGCCCCGCCAATCGCGCGAACTCATCCGGCGTATAACAGAGAATGTCCGCCGCGTACGCCGTCGGCCAGCAGGCATACGCCGCGACGAGCCGTTCCACCCAGCCGTACGCCCCGAACTCCGGCGCGACGACGATCAGGTCGAAGTCGCTCTGCGGATGGGTCGCCGCCCCGCGCGCCCGCGAACCGTACCAGACGAGCGTCGCAACGGCGAACCCACTCGCGCGCAGCGCCACGATGAATGCCTGCACGACAGCCGCATCGGCGGGGTGTGGCTCCGGGATCACGCGCTCGCCTGTTCGTGCCCCGTGATCGCCAGTTGCGCGCGCGCCCAGGCGAGCGTTTCGCGCGCCGTGGTCATTGCGGCGGTCGCTTCCTCCATCGCGCGAATCTGCGCGTCGCCGTGTGCCGTGCCGGGATAGCGACCGGCGAGGTAATACGCGTACAACTCGACCAGGCGCACGAGCATCTCCGCCGGGATGCCAACCTCCGTGCCGATGCGCCGCAGATCATGGGTGCGCGCGGGTAGTTCGCCCGTCCGCTCGACCAGCAAACCCTTCAGCGCTTTTTCCACCGATTGCTGCGCGTGCAGGGCCATCGCGTGGTACTGTGCGGCATCGTAGAGCACCTGCGCGGCGTCAAGGTCCTCCGCTGCTGATGTCAACCATTCCGTTGTCTCTTCGCGCATCATTCCCCGCCTTTACGCTCTCTCGCGCTCCACGGCGACGCCCGCACGCGTACCGCGTGATTGTCGCGCTTTCATGATTACATAGTCGAGGATTTCGCCCGCGATATCAACCTCGGTCGTCTCCATCAGGCCGTGGAACTCCGCGCCAACGTTGATTTCGATCACCTTCAGCCCCGCGTCCGTCTCGACGAGGTCCACGCCCATAATTTCGCCGCCGACCGCGCGCGCCGCGTGCAACGAGATCGCCTCAATATCCGGCGTGATCGGCGCATGCGACGAGGTTGCACCACGCGCCGTGTTCGTCACCCAATGCTTCGCGTTGCGGTACGAGGCAGCAATTGCCCGATCGCCGACGACGAAAACACGAATATCGCGCCCCGGCTTCTCGATGTATTCCTGAATGTAGAAGATCGAGTGGTGGAATGAGCCGAGCACTGCCTTGTGTTCCAGCACCGCCTCCGCCGCCGCGCGCGTGTTCACCTTTGCCAGCAACCGCCCCCATGATCCGGTATTCGGCTTCAGCACCGCCGGGTAGCCCATCTCCTCGATCGCGTCGAGGGCGGACTGCGGCGTGTAGGCGACCATCGTCCGTAGCGTCGGCACACCCGCCTCGACGAAAGCGAGCGTCGTCTGGAACTTATTGTCGCAAATCTGGCTCGCCGCGAACGAATTAACGGTCGGGATGCCCCATGAGGAGAGCAGCCGCAAGGTATATTCGGCGCGCGAGTGGACGAGCGAGCGGTCGAGCACGACATCCACATCGGGAAAGGTGCGGTGACTGAGATCGAAATGCACCTCACGGTCATAGACGGGCACAACGGCGATGCCCCGATCCGCCGCGCGGGAGAGGATGTTCTTCTCTTCGACGCGCACTTGTGAGAGCAGTATCCCCAGCCTCATCCATTCCTCCCGCGCATCTGCGTCGCGAACGCGCCGAGCGCGGCATCGAGGGCGGCAATCGCATGACCATACTCCGCGAGGCTGATATGCTCGTCCGGTGTGTGATCGAGCGACGAATCGCCCGGCCCGTATGCCGCCATCTGGCACTGCCACGCCGGGCCAACGACATTCATATCTGCCGTGCCGGTCTTCGATTTGAAGCGCGGCTTCCCACCTGCCGCGCGCACGCCCGCCAGCAATGAGCGGACGAGCGGCGTATTCTTCTCACAACGATAGGCCGGGACCGGCGCCTCTAATAGCGTGAGGTGTCCGTCGCCAGCGGCATTGTGCAGTTCGTGGTACAGCGCGTCCGGCGCGACTGAGACCGGCAGGCGCACATTGATTTCCATCCGCGCGCGCTGCCGCAATCCATCGCTCTCGGACGCGAATGCGCGGAGCGTCGGCTCGACGCGCTCGATCACCGATGCCGTATCGCCGTTGAGGGCTTCGCAGACGGCAACCATCGCGTTCCACGCACCGACCGCGATTTGCGGCGCGGGCAATTGCTGCCCGGCGCCGTGCGCGTTCGGCTGCGCCAATTCATAACGGAGTTGCATGCTCCCCTTGTAGCCGAGGACGACACTCTCCCACGCGCCCGGCTCGCCGATGATGCAGGCATCGGGCGCGGGCATCGTTTCGGCGAGGAAATTCGCGCCGGGCGAGTGCGCTTCCTCCCCGATGTCGCCGATCACCGTCACGCGCAGGCCGTCGAGCGCACCCCGCGCATACGCGCGAGTGGTCGCCGCGACGAAGGTCGCCAGTGGCCCCTTCGCATCCACACTCCCCCGCCCGTAGAGCAGGTCGCTCCCTTCGATGCGGACGGGAAACTGGCCGGGCACCGTGTCAATGTGACCGAGGAGGACGAGATGCGTGGGGCCATTGCCCACCGTGCCAACCGCGTTGCCGACCCCGTCAATATGCGTGAGGAAATCGCGCCGCGCCATTTCGGCGCAGAGGTACGTCACCGCTTCCCGCTCGCCGGGGTTGATGCTAGGAATAGCGACGAGGTCATGCAGCAGCGCAACCTCATCGGCGGTCGGCATTTTTTCGCTCATGGGGCGCTCGCCCCGGCGAGATGCGCGCCCCGCCGCGCGGCGGAGAGGACGTAATCGGCGATTGCCCCGGCGATGTCCGCGCCCGTTGCCTCCTCCGTTTCGCGGAACTCGACCGCGTAGTTCACTTCACCCACCAATGGCCCGCACTCCGGGTGTTCGAGAATGTCTACCGCGAGCACGCCGCCAACGTATCCGGCGATGGCGCGGGAGGCGCGCATCGCGACATTGTAGATCGCCGTGGACGCCTCGATCGGCGCGACTTTCAGATGCCGGTTCGAGCCGATCCGCCAGCCGCCGCCGCTCCGCGCCTCAATAGCCAGCACCTGCCCGCCGACGACCGTCGCCCGCAAATCGCGCCCCGGCTTCGGGATGTATTCTTCGATGTAGAAGACCTCGTGGTGCGCCGAGCCGAGCGTCGCCTTGTGCTCCAGCACGGCTTCCGCGGCGTCGCGATCCTCGATCAGCGAAACGAGTTGCCCGCCCGTGCCGATGATCGGCTTCAGCACGACGGGATAGCCGATCTGCTCCATCGCCTCGACCGCCGCTTTCGGCGAGAAGGCGATGCGGACAGCGGGCACCGGCACTGCCGCCTCACTGAGCACCGCCGTCTGCCGCAGTTTGTTGCTGCACAGATTGATGACGGCGGGCGTATTGACCGTCGGGATACCGGCGGCCTGGAAGAGCGTTGTCACATAGCGGGAGCGCGAGAGATGGAGTGAGCGGTCGAGGATCGCGTCGAACTGCCCGCGCGCGTCCGTGTGCGGATCGAAGACTAACGCATGATCCGGCACCACCTCCACAGCCGCACCGCGCGCTTCGATCGCGGCCGCAATCCGCTTCTCATCCGTCCGCATGCGCGTCATCAGGATCGCCACCCGCTGCATCGCTCGCTCCACTCGCGTTAAGTGCTGAGTGCCGAGTGCTGAGTGTTGAGATGGGCGGACGAACCGTTCCCCAGCAATCAACACCCAAACTCGGCACTCGTTTATTCTCCCCAATCTTCCTCTTCTTCGGGCGCCAGTTGCAGTTCGAGCGGGGCAATCTCGACGACTTCGAGTTCGACACCGCATTCCGGGCACTGGATGATTTCGCCCTTGGTCAGGTCCGAAACCTGCCACTCCGCGCCGCATTCCGGGCATTCCGCCGTCAGTAGTGTCGTTACCGTCACGGTTGCGCTCCTTTCTTCAGACTCCCTGTTCCGCCCTCGCCACGAGGGCGGTAATCGCGCCCGCGAAGGCGTCGCGCTGCCGCTCCGCGATCCGGCGTTCTTCCATAATCCACTGTTTGAGATGTTCGAGACCGAGGTTGCCGCTCGCGCCGAGATGCGTCCGCTCGCGCAGCGCCGCGTCCGCATCCACCGCTGGCAGATCATCCGCGATTTTGGCGATTTTCCGATAAGCGTCGCGGAACGGCATCCCCTGCTTGACGAGATCGTACGCCATATCGGTCGCGAAGAGTTCGGGCGAGCAGGCGGCGCGAATTGCTTCCTCATTGACCGTCGTCTTGCGAATCGTCAAGGCGCAGATCGCCAGCGCGTCATTGACCGTATCGAAGGCGCGGATCATCGGCCCCTTCGTCTCCTGGAAATCAATGTTGTAGCCGGAAGGCAGCCCGGCGATGATTCCCGCGATCTGCTGCTGCAAGGCGAGTACCGTGTGCGTCCGCCCGCGCACCAGTTCCATCAGGTCCGGGTTGCGTTTCTGCGGCATGATGCTGCTGCCGGTTTCGAGCGTTTCGGACATCCGCAGGAAATTATACTCGCGCGTCACGAAGAGCAGCATATCCTGCGCGAATTTCGACAGATCGAGCACCACCTGTGCCAGCGCCTGCACCGCGAGCAGTTCGAACTTGCCGCGCGCGTTCTGCGTGTAGAGAACGTTGTTCTGCACCTTCGCGAAGCCGAGCAGGTCGCTCGTCAGTTGCCGGTCTATCGGCAGATTGACGCCGAACGACGCCGCCG
>JBPCPB010000457.1:0-4142 GCA_050999735.1 Thermomicrobiales bacterium
CCCGCAAGCGGGGGAGGGGAGGGCGCTCACCGTGTCGCCGTGCCCAACGGTTGGCATTGGCACACGCATCATGGAGCGGCACCCCTCCCCCGCTTGCGGGCGGAGGGGCAGGGGTGGGGGCCGAACAGCGCGCTCAGTCTAGCGCGCCGTCCGCCGCCGGTACAGCGAGACGGAGAGTGGCGCGAAGACGACGAGAATGCCGACGCACCACGCGAGCGCCTGCCAGCCGCTCGTACCGACGGGCTGGCCGAGGAGGAGGGCACGGACCGCGTTGACAATTGCCGTCACCGGCTGATGGTTTGTGAACGCGCGCAGCCAGCCGGGCATCGTGCTCGTCGGTACGAAGGCGCTGCTGGCGAAGGTCAGGGGGAAGATCGCCATAAACCCGATCGCTTGCACGCTTTCCGCATTGGGCGCGACCAGGCCCATCATCGCCCCGACCCACGAGAACGTGAAGCTGCAAAGCAAGGCCAATGCCAATGCCGCGCACCAGCCAAGCAAGTTGCCGTGTGGCCGGAAGCCGACCAGCAACCCGACGATCAACATCACGGTGATGCCCAAAACGCTCTGCACGCCGTCCGCGATGGTGCGTACGGCGAGCACGGCGGATCGCGCCATCGGCAGCGAGCGGCAGCGATCAATCAACCCGCGCTGAAGGTCTTCCGCAAGGCCGACGCCCGTGTTCATGCCCCCAAAGACGAGCGTCTGCACGAGGATACCGGGCATGAGGAAGTTGACGTACGATGTGCCGCCCGTGCTGATCGCGCCGCCGAAGACGAAGCGGAAGAGCAGGACGAAGATGATCGGCTGGATCGTCACGTCGAGCAGTTGGGCCGGAATGCGCGGGATGTGCTGGAGATTGCGCTTGGCGATGACGAGTGCATCCATCAGTGTCCAGTACAACCGGCTGTGGCGTTCCGGTTGCAATACAGCGATGCGCGGGGTGATCGTCGGGGTTTCGGTGATGACGCTCATCATGCGGCCTCCTCTTCGCGGCTCGGTCGGTCGGTTTCATCGTCGGTCGTCATATGTCCGGTCAGCGTGAGGAAGACGTCATCCATCGTCGGGCGGCGGAGACCGAAGTCGTCGAGATGCACGGCAGCGGCGTCCAGATCGCGGACGATGTTCGCCAGCAGTCGCGCGCCATTCGTGACAGGCACGAGGATCGTGCGGCGTGCGGCGTCAACATAGATCTCTCCGTCACTGTAGGGAGTGAGCGTTCGTCTGGCACTGTCGAGATCGCTCCCGCGCGCCACGGTAATCGCCAATCGCTCGCCCCCGATCCGTGCCTTCAGTTCGTCCGACGTACCCTCGGCGATCACCCGACCGTGGTCAATGACGGCGATCCGGTGGGCAAGTTGATCGGCTTCCTCCATGTACTGCGTTGTTAGCAGCAGCGTCGTCCCACCCGCGACGAGTTCGCCGATCACATCCCGCATCGCCATGCGGCTGCGTGGGTCGAGGCCTGTCGTCGGCTCATCGAGGAAGAGCACCGGCGGCGCGAGAATCAGGCTGGCGGCGAGATCGAGGCGGCGGCGCATGCCGCCGGAATACGTTTTCGCGATGCGATTCGCGGCGTCCGCAAGGTCGAAGCGGGCGAGCAATTCGTCCGCCCGCTGCCGCGCTTGTCGCTTTGGCAGATGATAGAGCCGCCCGACCATTTCGAGGTTTTCCCGCCCCGTCAGATATTCATCCACTGCGGCGTATTGCCCCGTCAGGCCGATGTGCGAGCGTAATGCGTCGGCCTGCGTGACGACATCGAAGCCCGCGACTTCCGCCCGCCCGGCATCCGGCGTGAGCAGCGTTGCGAGGATGCGGACTGCCGTCGTCTTGCCGGCGCCATTCGGCCCGAGCAGGCCAAGCACCGTCCCTTCCTCCACGACGAGATCGAGGCCGCACAGCGCGTCGTTCTTACCAAATCGCTTCGCCAGCCCCTCCACGAGGATGGCCGGTCGTTGGTGCGTCATGGATACTCCTTACCTCTCGTAACTCTACGATGTAGATCGTATTCTACGGTGTAGAGCATAAGGCCCATGCGGTAGAATGTCAAGAGGTGCGCCTGATAGTCATCGTAGCGCCTGGCCCGGAACGTCACCATTACGCTACTCCCGGAACATGGCGGGAAATCTCGTCCAGAGGGGAACTTCTCAGGGAGCGGCGGCGTTTCTCCTGTATCCCGCCGAATGGGTCGGGTTCGCCATGTAGAGGAGGGTTAGATCCCATGCGATCACATATAGCACGTTGCGTGGCGCTCGCGAGTGCCATAGTTGCTGGCACACTCATCGCGGTCTCGATGCTCGGTGTCACGGCCTCCGCGCAGACTGCGACTCCCGCTGCCGTACCGCCGATCCCTTCCCCCAATCCACCTGGCTCCGGTCCTTCCAGCACCTTCCAGCGGACGATTGCCGTGAGCGGCATGGGGACGGCAACACTCGCGCCGGACATCGCGCATTTCTCGGCGGGGGTGACGGAGACAGATGCGAGCGTCGCGGACGCGCAGAATAACGTCAACACGAAGACGAACGCGATCATTGATGCCCTACGGCAAGGTGGCGTGGACGTGGACAAGGACGTGAAGACGTCCGACTACTCTGTGCAGCCGCAGTATAACTACCCCCAGAACGGCACGCCGGTACTGACGGGCTACCGTATCACGAACAGCGTCAATGTGACGGTGCGGGACATCACCAAAGTTGGGCAACTGCTCGACGCCGTGACGAAAGCGGGCGCGAATCAGGTCGGCGGTGTCTCGTTCGGGCTGGCAGACCCCGAGGCAGCGAGCCGTGTGGCGCGCGAGCAGGCGGTTCAGAACGCCCGGGATAAGGCGGATACCCTCGCCAAGGCGACCGGCGTGTCGGTCGGTATCGTGATGACGATTGACGACGAGAGCACCACGCCGCCCCCGCCGCGCCCGATCTCCGCCGTCCCCGCCGCGAATTCTGCCGCTGGCTCCGCCGCAGCGCCCCCACCGATCCAGACGGGCGAAACGACCGTGTCAGTGACCGTACGAATAACATATGCGATTGCGTGACCCGCATCCGTCGGTTCTTCCGCTCTCAAAGATCGGTCGTCGGAGAATTCCCTCCGTGTGCTCCGCTGATTCCGGTGATAAGGCAGGTACAAGCAATGCCGACTACTGACGTCAACGGATTCACGATGTATTACGAGCAAGACGGGGATGGTACACCGCTCATTTACGTCCATGGGGGCAATACCTGCCTGCTGCACGCCCTGCTGTATGGTCGCAGGCCCTTCCATTGGGGGTGGAGGCAGGACTTCACGGAGCAGTTCCGCTTCATCTGGTACGAGCGGCGCGGATGCTATCGCTCGTCTACGCCGGACGACGACTACGGCCTCGAAAGCCAAGCCAGTGACCTCGGCATGCTCCTCGATCACCTCAACATCGAGTGCGCCCATGTGGTCGGCATGTCGGCGGGCGGGCCGATCGCGGTCATCTTCGCCGCGACGAAACCTGATCGTGTTCGCTCGCTGACGCTCATCAGTACCGGCCTCGATTTATGGCCTGACGACCCGAAGATGGCAATCGTGCGCGAACAATTCGCTATTTTGCAGCGGGAGGGTGCGGAGGCAGCCTTCGACCAGCGACCGGCTGAGGCCGAGATTTCGCTCGATCCGCTCTGGGAGCGTGAGGAGATGGCTCTGCTCGGCAAACTCGATGCGTGGCAAGAGCGGCAGCGGACGCTCACTCAGGATGCAGCGGACGTGCCACGGGTCGAGCGGATCCGTCGCTACGCTGCTGAACTGAAGGACATGACTGCCGGCATGAATTGCGATCTCCCATCGTATGCCGCACGCGTCACGGCGCGCACACTCGTGATCCACGGCAGCGCGGACCCAATCGTGCCGGTGGATCAAGGACAGGCGCTCGCGGAAACCCTCCCGCATGCGGAGTGGCGAGTAGTGGAGAGCGAGGGACATCGGATGATCTTCACGAATGCCGAAGTTCGCCGAACCGTGATTGCGTTTGCAAAGCAGTTAGAACTTCTTCCGAAAATAGATGGGTGAACGCCTATTTTCACCCTCTTCTGTGGCCCATAGGGCCATCGTCCTTACGCAGTTGGATGCCTTCCTTGGTGGTATCAGGCTTTTCCGCCCGCCCTTCACACACCGAAAGGCCGACC
>JBPCPB010000502.1:0-9607 GCA_050999735.1 Thermomicrobiales bacterium
GTCCACATCGTGCTGCTCGCGCAGAGGTGGCTGCCCGACGTACTTCGCGCCGTCCGCTTCTTCCAATCGCTCGCGCGTCAGATGCAAATAGAAGGGGCGCGTCTCGACAGAGACTGGCACACCGCGCGCCTGTGCATCGGCGCAGACCGCCAGCGCGCGCTCGGACGAGAGATGGACGATGTATACGGGCGCACCCGTCACCTCGGCAATCGCCACGGCGCGCTGCGTCGCGACGACCTCAGAAATTACCGGGCGGCTCGCGGCGTAGTGGCGAAGCGATGTCCGCCCGGCGGCGGTCAGTTGCGCCGCCGCGTCCGCCATCAGCGCATCGTCCTCGCAGTGGATGAGCGTCAGCAGGTCGCTCGCGCCCGCGCGCCGCGTCGCCTCGACATAGCCACGTACTTGCGCGTCGAACGCGGACGAGGACATGAAGTACTTGATCGTGTTGCAGCCGGATGCGAGCAGGCGCGGAATCTCATCCAACACTGCCGCCGTCGTCTCGCCGAGAACGGGGTGCAGAAAGAGATCGGCAATCGTCTGCGCGCGGGCGACAGCGGCTTCGCGCGCCAGCCCGGCGAGCGGCGTCTCACCGGGGGCGAGGAAAGTCATATTGCCGAGCGTCGTGATGCCGCCGGCGAGCGCGGCGCGGGAGCCGCTGGTGAAGTCGTCCACCCACTGGTGCTCCTGCTCCATTCGCTCCGGCGGCGATGAGAGATGGACATGCGCGTCAATGCCGCCGGGCAGGAGCAACCGTCCCGTCGCGTCAATCTCGCGCGCGGCGCGCATCGCGCCCCCGATTTGCGCGATCGCGCCGCCCAGAATACCGACATCCGCCGTGCTTACGCTCCCCGCGTTGACAATCCGACCGCCCCGGATGACCAGATCGAGTTCCGCCATGCTACGTCTCTCCCTCCATTTTCAACCTCGGCAGTATAGCGCGACCCATCAGGGCATACACTCTGGCTCCGTTTGACGTTTTCGGCGCCCGCATGCATCATTGTGACGTTTTCATGGCCTCAATGGTCGAAGTGGGCGGATGGGGCGCCCGCGTGAACAGTATCTCCGCAGTGGGCCTTTTAGGGGGCCTTCATTGTGAGAGCGGATACCATGCGCGCGATGGGTGCGGCGCATGCGGGGATAATGGGGAGAGGTCGCGAAGGTGCGCGTAAAGTTCGTCAGAATTCTCTGTGCTGCGATTCTTGTTCTGCTCATGCTGCCGCTTGATGCCTCCACGGCGGCGCCGACTGGCACGCATAAGATTGTGGTAGATAGCAAGGATGTCGCGACGCTCAAGCAACTGACGCAGAGCGGCGCAAAATTGCTCGTGGACTACGGATCGTTCTCGCTTTGGAAAACGAACGATCCGCAACAGCAAGCGGTCGTGGCCCGCGCGAGCGTCAAGACGTGTGATGATTTCGACGTCGTTCATCTGCGTAGTGGCAAGAATATCAATACCATCAATGGCGCGCCGCCGGTCGCGTCGGCAGTGCGGCAGAGCAGGACGAGCGGCTTCCAATTCTGGATGGTGCAGTTCGTCGGCCCGATCAAGCCCGCGTGGCTCGCGACGTTGCGCAAGATGGGCATCGAGATCGTGGCCTACATGCCGAACAATACCTACGTCGTCTGGCTCGATGGCGCGCACTTGACGCAATTGGAGGGACTCACAACGTCCGATCCGACCGTCCAGTGGACCGATGCCTATCACCCGGCATATCGCATCGCGCCCACTTTGCAGAATGCTCCTGTCACGCAGACCGCGCAACTCGTCCCTGTTACTGTCCAGTTGTATAAGACGCCCAATGTGCAGACATCCCTCGCGAGCCTCCGCGCGCTCGGTGGCACGGTCTTCCGCCAGCCGGAAAATATCCTCAATTTCGTCAATATTTCTCTCGAAGTGCCGGGCAATCAGGTCGCCGCGATCGCTGCCCGCGCGGATGTCTTCAATATCGAACCGTACGCGAAGTCGAAAAAGCGGGATGAGATGCAGGGTCAGATTGTCGCCGGCAATGTCACGACATCCGGCGGGAATGTCGTCCCGTCCGGGCCGGGATACCTGGCCTGGCTCACCACCACTGAGGGGTTCTCAACGGCAGCCAATCAGTACCCGATCGTGGATGTTGTGGATGACGGCATTGATAATGGCTCGACCGATCCGCTCCATCCCGACTTCCATCAAGGCGGCGTGCTCGCGAATCCCTCGCGGCTCGTCTTCAATAACAACTGCACTACCGATCCACTGGCGGACGGGCAGGCCGGACACGGCAACCTCAACGCCGGTATCGTTGCCGCATACAACGACAAAACTGGTACTCCGTATCTTGATGGGAATGGTTACGACATCGGCCTCGGCATCTCGCCGTATGGCCGCGTTGCCGGAACGAAAATCTTTGACCATGGCTCAGGCAACTTCGATGAGAGCGCATGCGGCGGCACGGATGCCGGGACGGTCCTCGCGGCCTACAATGCGGGCGCGCAAATCACGTCGAACAGTTGGGGCGCTCCTACAGGCGGCGCATACGACGCCGAAGCGCAGGCATATGATGCCTTAACGCGCGATGCGACCGATTCCGGCAGCAATAGCCATCAAATTCTGCATGTCTTCTCCGCCGGTAACTGCGGTGTTCCCAATTTCCATTGTCCTGCGTCTGGCCCGCAAACAATTGACTCTCCCGGCACCGCCAAGAATGTCCTCACGGTCGGCGCGACAGAGAGCGTGCGCGATGTTGGTGTCCTGGATGGTTGTGGCTCGACGGGTAGCGCAACTGCGGATGACATCGCCAATTTCTCCTTCCGCGGTCCGACGGCGGACTTGCGCAATAAGCCGGATATCCTCGCGCCCGGCACGCATATTCAGGGTCCCGCGTCGCAGGATCCGACGTACGATGGCAGCGGTGTCTGCCCCGGTATGAAGTACTATCCGGACGGTCAGACGCTCTACACCTGGTCCAGCGGCACGAGCCATTCCGCCCCGGCGGTCGCGGGCGTGGCGTCGCTCGTCTACAACTACTATGGGCAGATCCATCCAGGGCAGACACCCAGCCCGGCGATGCTCAAAGCGCTGATCCTCAATGCGCCGCGCTATCTGACGGGCGCGAGCGCCAACGACACGCTGCCCAGTCCGAATCAGGGGTGGGGAGATGCAAATCTCGTCGTGCTCTTCGATACCAAAATTCATCAGTATGTCGTAGACCAGACGACGACCTTCACGACGACGGGCGAGACCTTTGTGAAGGATGGCACGGTAGCGGACACCGGCAAGCCATTTCACGTCAGCCTCGTCTGGACGGACGCGCCTGGTTCGACGACGGGCGGCGCGCTCGTGAACGACCTCAATCTCGAAGTGACGGTTGGCGGGCAGGTGTACAAGGGAAACGTCTTTAGCGGCGCGACCTCCGTCCCTGGTGGGGTGGCGGATAGCGTGAATAATGTTGAGAGCGTCTTTCTCCCTGCCAATATGGGTGGTCCCTTCACGATCAAGGTCACGGCGGCGAACCTCGCGGGGATCGGCGTTCCCGGCGCGGCAGGGTTAACAAATCAGGATTTCGCGCTCGTCGTCTCCAATGGGGATGTGACGTCCGCGCCGAACCTCGGCCTCGCGAGTGTCACCGCGAGTGATACGGCGGGTGGTAATGGCAACGGTGTCGTCGAGCCAGGTGAGACGATTGCCCTGACCGTCGGCCTTCTCAATAGCGGCGACGCGCCCGCAACGGCCGTCAGCGGCACGCTCGCCACATCCGCGAACGCCGTCACCTTTGTCAACCAGTCAGCCTCCTACGGGACGCTCAATCCGGGCACGGTGGGGAGCAACACGACCGCATTCACGTTCACCCTCGGCCCGTCACAAACATGCGGCGCGCCGGTCAATTTCTCCGAAACAATCGTCTATGATGGCGGTCTCACCGCTGTGATCGCGTTCAGCGTCCCGACCGGTACGCCGCCGCTGCATACCGCGTCCGATGTCCCCAAGGCGATCCCGGACAACGATCCAGTCGGTGCCACATCCAATTTGCCGATCATCGCGCCGGGAACCGTCACGAAGATCACGGTGATATTGAGCATCGCGCACACCTATGACGGTGACCTGACGATCCAGTTGATCTCCCCCGCTGGGACGGCGGTGAATCTCTCCGTCCAGAATGGCGGCCCAGAGAACTTCTTCAACACGGTCTTCGACGATAACGCGCCGACACCAATCGCTTCCGGCAGCGCGCCATTCACCGGCGTATTCCGTCCCGATCAGCCCCTCTCGACGCTCAACGGCGCCGCGATCACCGGGACGTGGAAATTATTTGTCGTAGATGGCGCTCCCCAGGATATTGGTTCGATTCAGCATTGGTCGCTCAACATTCAGTCGTCCGTTCCCGCGTGCGCCGTCTACCCGCCACCGACGGTCACGACGATTAACCCGACATCGGGCGATACAGCGGGCGGCACGACAGTGACGATCACGGGAACCAACTTTGGCGGCACGACGAGCGTGCTGTTCGGCGACCAATCGGCCACGCACGTCACGGTTGTGAACAGCACGACGATCACCGCAGTGACGCCCGCGCATGCACCCGGCGCGGTTCCGGTTAGCGTGACAACGAACGGTCTGACGCTGACCCTGCCGACGCAGTATACCTATGGGGCGGTCAATCCAGCGCCGCCGACGCGGCCCGGCCCATCACCGTCCGGTTCTCCGGCATCTGCACCGAGCGGTCGCCCGGCGCCACCCGGACCCGCAAGCAATGTGTTGCCCGCGCCCGCCCCGCCGAAGCGATAGGGCGTGCGGCGGTCGGTCTATGAGAAACGAGAAGGGAGACCCGCAATGGCTGAAGCGATCCTGCTCGCGCAACGTTCCTGGCCGGAGACGCGCGCACTGCTGGCGACGAATGAAATTGTCCTGCTGCCCGTCGGCGCGCACGAGCAGCACGGTCCCGGCATCGCGATGGCGACAGACACGATCTCGGCGGACGGCCTCTGCCGCCGTGCCGCCGCGCTGCTCGGCGACCGCGCGGCCGTCGCGCCCGCCGTCCCGTTCGGTGTCTCGTGGCATCACATGCACTTCCCCGGTACGATCACCTTGACACCGCAAACGCTCTCCGCGCTGCTCGTCGAAATTTGCGCGTCGCTCGCCCAGCATGGCTTTCCGCGTGTCGCGATTGTCAACGGCCACGGCGGCAACAGCGCGGCAATCGCGACCGCCGTTGAGACACTGCGGCAGACGGTCGGCGGCACGCGCGTGATCGGCATCTTCGGATACGCCTTCATTGGCGAGCAGGCGCGCGTCCTGATGCCGGAAGGCTCGATGGGCCACGGCGGCGGCGATGAAGCGGCGGTCGTCTACGCCGAAGCGCCGGCGTATGCCAAGCCCGATGCCTTCTGCGCGCCCGAACCGCACGCCGACGCGGCGGCATTCGCGGCGCAACTACGCGCCTACGGCGGCACACACGGCGCGTACTACGACGAGATCACCGCGAACGGCGCGACCGGTGACACTCGCCACGCAACGCCGGAAGTCGGCAACGAAATTCTCACCCGCGCCGCCGCCAACCTCGTTACGCTCCTCGAAGCGTTCATCACCCAGACGTCAGGACTGCCGACCATTTGACGGGGGCGCAGGCCGCAGCCTACGCTACCGTTTGGTCGTTCGTATGAGAAGACCTGTGCAAACATACAGGATAATCGTTGACGGCATGAAAAGAGAGCCGTAGACTGCCCCCACGTACCGGGGGTGTCTTTCACGCACACATGCTGAGATGAGGGGAAGGAGTACGAGCATGCACCGCGCCCGCCGTTTCCGCGCTGTTCGGTTGCTGAGTGTCGTTCTGTTCGCCGTGCCGTTGCTGGCCGGGTGCGCGTCGAAAGCGCCCTCAGCGACCGTCGCGCCGACGACCGCCCCCGTCGCTACCACCGCATCGGCTACCACCGCGTCATCGGCGTCGTCTCCCGCGGCGGGCGCGACGACTACATCCCAGCCCGCCGCGCAGAAGGGTGGCCGCGTCGTCGTCGCGCTCGATCAAGCGCCGCCGACGACGGACCCGCAGGCCTCCCCCTCCGCCGTCACGTATGAGATGACTTCGACGGTCTTTGAGACCTTGCTCTACCTCGACAGCACGCGCAAACTCGTTCCGTACCTCGCCACGTCGTACGACGCCTCGGCGGACGGCAAGACGTACACCTTCAAACTCCGCACGGATGTCACATTCTCAGACGGCACGCCCTTCAACGCCGACGCCGTGAAGTACAACTTCGACCGCATCGTGGACCCGAACTACAAGGCGGGCAGCTCGCTCCAGGCGCTTTCCGGCTACGACAAGACCGAGGTTGTGGACCCTACGACCGTGCGCGTCTCGTTCAAGGCGGGCAACGCGCCCTTCCTCACCTACGCGGCGGGCGGCACGCTCGGCATGATGTCCCCCACCGCGACGAAGAGCCAGGGACAGAAGGTCAATGAGACGCCGGTCGGCTCCGGGCCGATGACGATCAAGGAACTCGTTGCGAACGACCACGCGATCCTCGCGCGCAACGAGAGTTACACCCGCCGCGCGCCGTGGAGCGATCACGACGGCGGTTCGTACCTCGATGAGGTCTACTTCAAGTTCGTCCCGGAAGACGCGACGCGCGCGACGACGCTCGAATCCGGCGAGACCCAGATCGTCCACAACATCCCGCCGCAAAGCCTCGGCCGCTTCGAGGGTAACGCGGGATACAAGGTGCTGAAGCCCGCCTACGTCGGCACGCCGCAGTTCACCGCGCTCAATGCCAAACTTTTCCCGACCGACGACATCAATGTCCGCAAGGCGATCGAACTGGCGACGAATAAAGACGCGATCGTTAACAACTCGTACAAGGGTGTCGGCACGCCCGCCTACGCACCGCTGACACAGGGCACGCTGGAAAATCCAAATCTGAAGAGCCTTTATCCGTACGATCAGGCGGCGGCGAAGAAGATGCTGGATGACGGCGGCTGGAAGGTCGGGTCGGACGGTATCCGTACCAAGGACGGCAAGCGGCTCGAACTCGTCATCAATGCGATTGACCGGGGCAGCGGTATTGACAACTACATCCAACTCCTGCAGGCCCAGTGGCACGAGGTCGGTATTGACGCCAGGATCAAGGCGCAAGCCCGCGCGCCGTGGTACGAGGACAACTACAAATGCGCGACGAACGCCATCCCGCTCTTCCTCCGCTCCGGCGACTGGGACGGCATGTTCGCGCTCTTCCATTCCTCGATGATCGGCACGAACTTCAACTTCTCCTGCTACAGCAGCCCGGCAGTGGATAAACTGCTGACGGACGGCAAGACGGAGACGAACACCGACAAGCGCAAGGCGATCTATCTCCAGGCTGAGCAGCAGGTGATGGAGGACGCGGTCTTCCTGCCGATGGTGGATCAGCTCTCCGTCTGGGGCTTCAAGTCCACCGTCAGCGGCCTCAACTTCGACGGTTACACCTACCCGCACTTCTCGGACATCTCGCTCGCGAAGTAGGATTCAGTCGGTGGTGGCAGGCTAAAGCCCGCCACCACCAGGGATTTCCCGTTCCCGACTCCTTCTGTAGCAACGGAGTAACTCATGTCCCGTTTCCTCATTGGGCGGCTGGCGGCAACGATTCCTGTTCTGCTCGGCGTCTGGTTTCTCGTCTTCATGATGCTGCATCTCGTGCCGGGCGATCCGGTGAAGATCATGCTGGCGGATTTCCAGACGAGTCCGCAGCAGATCGAATTGTTACGCTCCCAGTTGCACCTCAATGACCCGCTGCCGAAGCAGTTTGCGCGCTTCGTCGCCAATGCCGCGCGGGGCGATCTTGGCCTCTCGATCCGCTCGAAGCGGCCGGTGCGCACGGAGATCGCGGAGAATCTCGGCGCGACGCTGCAACTGGCAATCGCGGCCCTGCTGATCGCCATCGTCGTCGGCGTGACGCTCGGTATGATCGCGGCGATCCACCAGAATGGCTGGCTCGACTTTGGGCCGATGCTCGTCGCGCTCTGCGGCGTTTCGATGCCCTCATTCTGGCTCGGATTGCTCCTGATCTTCTTCTTCTCACTCCGCCTTGGCTGGTTCCCCGCGACGGGCGGCGGCGATCTCAAACATCTTATCCTCCCCGCACTGACGCTCGGCCTCGGCGCCTCGGCGATTATCGCCCGCCTCACCCGCTCCTCGATGCTCGAAGTGCTCCGGCAGGAGTACATGACAACCGCCCGCGCGAAGGGGCTGCGGGAGACGCGCGTCGTCATCCGGCATGGCTTCAAGAATGCCCTCATCCCGGTCGTGACGATCTTCGGCTTGCAGTTTGGCAGCCTGATGGCCGGCACGGTGATCGTCGAGACCGTCTTCGCGCGGCCCGGCATCGGGCGGCTGATCGTCACCGCGATTCTCGCCAAAGATTTCCCGATGGTGCAAGGCATCGTCCTGCTCATCGCGACGACCTATGTGATCGTCAACCTGATCGTGGACATCTCGTACGGCATCCTCGATCCGCGCATCCGCGTCGGAGGATAAATAGTGGAACCGCCAAGAAAGGCAAAGATTGAGCACAGAGGACACAGAGACCGCAGAGATCACAGAGGACACAGAGAAAGCAAAAAAGAAAAAGGAATCTGCTCTGCGCTCTCTGCGGTCTCTGTGCTCGATCCCTCTTCCTGGCATTTTAGCGGTTTGCTCGTTACGTCACCGGAGGATGGATGGCACAGAGCGGGGCATTGACCGCCGAGACTGAACGTATCGCGCTGCCGAGCGCGCGCATCGGGCGGGGGCGGGCGCTCTGGCAGCGGTTGCGGCAGAGCAAGGGCGCGCTCGTTGGCATAGCAATTCTGGGGATGCTTGCCATCGTCGCGGTGGCCGCACCGCTGATCGCGCCCTTCGACCCGATCAAGATCAGCGACAACGCGCTCTTTTCGCCGGGTAGCCCGTACTTCTTCGGCACGGATCAGTACGGGCGCGACATCGCGAGCCGCATCGTCTTCGGCGCGCGGATTTCGCTGACGATTGGCATGATCTCCGTCGGCATCGCGGCGACGTTCGGCGTCACCATCGGGCTGCTGGCGGGCTTCTACGGCGGCTGGGTGGACGCGCTCCTGATGTACGTCATCAATGTGATGCTCGCGGTGCCCGGTATTTTGCTCGCGCTGGCAATCGTCACGATTCGCGGCAAGCCGAACCTGACGAACCTGATGATCGCCGTCGGCATCTCCGGTGTCCCGACCTACGCGCGGCTCGTGCGTGGCTCGGTGCTGGCGGCGAAGGAGAATGTCTATGTGGATGCCGCGCGGGTGAGCGGCGCGCCAACCCGGATTATCCTCATCCGGCATCTCCTGCCGAACGTGATCGCGCCCGTAATCGTCGCCACGACACTTGGAACGGGCACGGCGATCCTCGCCGCCGCGTCGCTCTCCTTTCTCGGCCTCGGCAGCCAGCCTCCCTCACCGGAATGGGGCCGGATGCTCAGCGAAGGGCGCGGCTATCTGCGCGATCAATGGTGGATCAGCACTTTCCCCGGCCTCGCGATCATGCTGACCGTCCTCGCAATGAATCTGCTCGGCGACGGCCTCCGCGATGCCCTCGACCCGCGCCTGCGACGATGAAATTGGATGCCGGTAGCGTAGGCTTCAACCTGCGTTCTC
>JBPCPB010000510.1:0-9932 GCA_050999735.1 Thermomicrobiales bacterium
TCGCTGACCTGGCGATCCATCGGCCCGCATCGCGGTGGGCGCGTCGTTGCCGTCGCCGCCGATCCGCATGAGCAGATGACCTTCTACTTCGGCGCCTGTGCCGGTGGCGTCTGGAAGTCCACCGACGGCGGCACGTACTGGGAGAACATCTCCGACGGCTTCTTCACAACCGCTGCCGTCGGCGCAATTGCCGTCTCCGAGTCCGATCCGAACGTCCTTTACGTCGGGACGGGCGAATCCACGATTCGGGGGAACGTCTCGCACGGTGACGGCGTCTACAAATCCACCGACGCGGGCAAGACGTGGACGAATGTCGGTCTCGCGGACACCCGGCACATCGCCAAAATCCGCATTCACCCGACGAACGCCGACCTCGTCTACGTCGCCGCGCTCGGCCACGCCTTCGGGCCGAATAAAGAACGCGGCGTCTTCCGCTCAAAGAATGGCGGAAAGACGTGGGAGCAGGCGCTCTTCCACGATGCGGAGACGGGTGCGATTGACCTCGCGATGGACCCGCACAACCCGCGCGTCCTCTACGCCGCCATGTGGAACGGGCGGCGGACCCCTTCGAGCCTGACGAGCGGCGGGCCGGGGTGCGGCCTCTGGAAGTCCACCGATGGCGGCGACAACTGGACGGAACTGACCCGCAACCCTGGCTTGCCGAAGGGGACGATTGGTAAGATCGGCGTGACCGTCTCGCCGGCGCAAGCGGATCGGGTCTGGGCGATTGTCGAGGCGGAGGATGGCGCGGTCTTCCGCTCGGACGATGGCGGCGGGACGTGGCAGCGGATGAGCGAGCAAGGGGAGTTGCGCTGGCGGGCGTGGTACTACTCGCATATCTTCGCGCACCCGACGCAAGCAAACACTGTCTACGTCCTCAACGGCGCGGCGTGGAAGTCCACCGATGGCGGCGCGACGTTTGTTAAATATCCGACGCCGCACGGCGACAACCACGACCTCTGGATTGACCCGCGGAATCCGAAGCGGATGATTCAAGGTGACGATGGCGGCGCGTACGTCACATTCAACGACATGGCGTCATGGTCCACAATTCTCAACCAACCGACGGCGCAGTTCTACCATGTGATTACCGACAATCAGACGCCGTACCGCATTTACGGCTCGCAGCAGGACAATACCGCGATGTCCCTGCCCAGTTTCTCGCCGCTCGGCGCGATCACGCAGCAGGAGTGGTACGAACCAGGCGGCGGCGAGAGCGGCTACATCGCCGTCAACCCGAAGAACCCCGATATTGTCTTCGGTGGCGCGATCGGTAGCGGCGCGGGCAACGGACGGCTGACCCGCCACGACCGCCGCACCGGGCAGGAGCGCAATGTCACTGTCTGGCCCGATCCCGAGGGCATGGGCAATGG
The DNA here is from genome assembly GCA_050999735.1 of Thermomicrobiales bacterium. Taxonomy (GTDB): domain Bacteria; phylum Chloroflexota; class Chloroflexia; order Thermomicrobiales; family JALYUS01; genus JALYUS01. The sequence goes on from JBPCPB010000510.1 coordinate 1,374, forward strand.
CGCGAAGGACCTCAAATACCGCTTCCAGTGGACCTTCCCGCTCTTCTATGATGCGCATTCTGCCCAGGGGGCACCCGCGGACACCCTCTACACCACGTCGAATGTCGTCCACCGCTCGATAGATGAGGGGCAGAGTTGGGACGTCATCTCGCCCGACTTGACGCGCAACGACGCGACGAAGATGGAACCCTCCGGCGGGCCGATCACCAAGGACAACACCAGCGCGGAGGTCTACGGCACGATCTTCGCCTTCGTCGAATCACCGCATGAGCACGGCGTCTTCTGGGCGGGCAGCGATGACGGCCTGATCCACATCACCCGCGACGATGGCAAGAACTGGGAGAATGTCACGCCCAAAGACCTCCCCGAATGGGCATTGATCAGCGTCATCGAACCCTCGCCGCACGATCCGGCCACCGCCTACGTCGCCGCGACGCGCTACAAACTGGACGACGATGCCCCCTACCTCTTCAAGACGAGTGACTACGGCAAGACATGGACGCGGATCACGAAGGGTATCGGCGACAATGACTTCACGCGCGTCGTGCGGGCGGACCCGGTGCGACGCGGGTTGTTGTACGCGGGGACGGAGACGGGGGTGTACGTCTCGTTCGACGATGGCGGGCAGTGGCAGTCGTTTCAGGGCACGTTGCCCGTCTGCCCGATTCACGATCTGATTGTGCAGGGAACAGACCTGATCGTGGCGACGCACGGGCGGTCATTCTGGATTCTGGACGACGTGACACCGCTTCGCGAACAGACCGATACCCTGCGGGACGCCGCAATGCATCTCTTCACCCCGCGTGATTTCGTCCGCCTGCGTACCTATAAGGGGTACGGGAGCGATCCCGGCCCGTCTATGAGTTATCGCATGGCGGGCACGGCGGTCGTCACCTTCAAGCAAAAGAAAAAGCCGAACGGCGAGACCGAGGAAGTGCTCGTCAACGCGGGCGAGAACCCGCCCGACGGTGTGATCGTCCGCTACTTCCTCAAAGAGAAGCCAACCGAACCGATCACCCTGACCTTCCTCGACGCCAGCGGCAATGAGATCCGCTCGCTCAAGAGCAAGAAGGAAGACGCGGCAAAGCCCGCTGAGGGCGAGAAAAAGAAGGACGAAGAGAAAGTCCCGTTCGTCCCGGCGGAAGCGGGGCTGAACCGCTTTGTCTGGGACACCCGCTACGCGGAGGCGAAGAAGATACCCGGCGATACGAGTACCGAGGATGCCGTTGCGGGGCCAATGGTCACGCCGGGCGAGTATCAGGTGCGGCTCACGGTTGGTGATGCCACGCAAACCGCGACCTTCCGGGTCGCCAAGGACCCGCGCGTTGATGTCTCACAGCGCGATCTGGAGGCGCAGCGCGACTTCTTGCTGCACCTGCGAGACAAACTGACCGAAACGCACGAGGCGATCCTGATGCTGCGCGATGTGCGCGCCCAGGCGGAAGGATGGGAGAAGCGCCTCGGGGGGAAGTCGGCAGTCGGCGGTCGGCAGTCGGCAGAAGACTCAGTCCTCAGTCCTCAGTCCTCAGTCCTCGTTGAAGCGGCGAAGGCGCTGCGGGAGAAGGCGAAGGCAATTGAGGCGGAATTGATCGAGGAAAAGGCGGACAGCCCCTTGCAGCCCCCGGTGCGGCTGAATGCGAAACTCGCTACGCTTGCCAGCTTCGCGAACAGCGCCGATGTCGCTCCGACCCGGCAGGTACAGGAGGTCTACACGGAGATTGCCGCACGGATCGATCGCCACCTGCGCCAGGTGGACGATCTGATGGAAGCCGATCTCGCCGCCTTCAACCGTCAGGTACGCGAGTCCGGCATCGCCGCCATCACCCCGCAGAGTTAACGAAACGGGTCGAAACCGCATGAACCGCAAAGGCGCAAAGGACGCAAAGCAACGCAAAGAGGGAAGAAGGAGCAAATATTTGTTTCCGTTCCATTCTTCTCTTCCTCTGCGCCCTCTGCGCTCTTTGCGTCTTTGCGGTTCAACTGGTTTCTCTCGTGGATGATCCGGTTGCGTGGTTCACGCAGACGCTCCGGTTGCCGGGGGCGGCGATGCTGCCGGCTATCGCGGTGCCATTGGCGCGGATGGAGCCGGACGAGGCGGCGGCGCTCTGGGTGGCGTGGCGGGAGTATACGTCCGGCGTGGACGCGGTCGAGCAGGCGGCGCGGTTCGCCTCGATCCTGCGGCGCGGGGTGGAAACGGCAGTCTGCACCGCGTATCCCGATGTCGCCTGGGTCGCGGTCGGCGACGATGAGCCGGACGGCGTGCCGGAGAGTGCATGGGAACTCCTCCTGAACGACACCCCTCTCACCGCGAGCATCATCCGGCTACTCGTCCACGCGGATGATGCACCGGTCGTCGTCCATCTGATCCAGCGGCGTGGCGAGCGGGTCCCGAAGGACGAACGCGGCCCGTTCCGGCTCCCGTAGTTCCCACAGGTACACGCGTCGGTCGATGTGCGCCGTGCGGTTCGTTAGGCCGCCAGCCGCACCTGCTGTACGTTGAAACTGAGCAGGCGGTTATCTTTGCCGAACTTCGGATCGGCCTGGACGGGGATCGGTGCTTCCGGTGAGGTGAGTGTCAGCCGGTTCATGCCGGGCGGGATATCCAGATCGAGCGTCACATCGCGGGTTCCATCGGGCGCGAGGGTGAAATGGTCGGCGGCCGCACCGTTGATCGCGATGTCAACACTCCGCGCCGCCTTGTAGTTGGTGACGGTGAACTGCACGCGCATCCGCTGATGTTCCGGGCTGAGGTTGAACAGGAGCAATTCGGCGGCCTTGCCGCCCCGCGTGTCCGCCCAGCGATACGGAACCTTCTCCGGCGTCATCTCTGGCGCGTACCAGCCGTCATTGCCGGTATCGAGGAAGACCGGCTGTGCAAGGGGCGGGGCATCGGGGACGTGATAGATCTCTGTCACGGCATCCTGAAAGACTGGGAGCGCGTCCGTGCCCAGTACCTGATGGACGAGCCGCTCCGCCGCGTCGAGCACCTGTGGCGCCGTGCTCCCGTCGCCCTGGCCCGTGTCGAGGAGCGCGTCGCGATAGAGGACGACATAGCGGACATGATAGTAGTTGAGCAGCGGGATACCGATCTCGCTGTACACGGGCGTCGCGAGGAAATCGGGCCGTTTCGCGGGCCGGTACTGCTCAACCATCGCCGGCTCCGGTAGCCAGAAGAAATCGCGGAAGAGTGTCGCATGTCGGGCGAACAGCGTCGGGCTTACGTTGTTATGATCGCGCGAGATACTGGCGCCGAAGCGGTACTTGCCATGCACGATCTGAAATGCTTGATAGGTGCCGCCGTACTGGCCGCGCTTGTTTGGGAAGATCGGCAATTCCAGGATCGCATACTGCCCCGGATCTTTCGCCAGCACGTCTCGGTAGAAGGAAGGCACCGTGAGCGGGAAGACTGTGGGTGTGCTCGCCTGCGCAAAGAACGGCGCCAACGTGATCGCCAGCAGGATCGTCACGAAGGACGGTGCGCCCGCGCGCTCAATCCAGCCAAGTCGTGGACGGGCCGAGACGCAGCGGTACAGGAAGTGACCGAGAACGGGAAGGCATGCGCGCAGGGCGAAGGCAAAGAGCGCACCGAAGGCCAGCATGGCCAGCGACGCGTAGAATTCGTGTGGCTTACGTCCGACATTCAAAACGGGCGCCTTGTACAAAAGTGCGGCGGGGAGCGGAATGCGCGTCGGTGTGAAGCGATGGAGCAGTAAGTGTGGGCCGAGCGATATGACGGAGGCGACGATGGCGATGCCCGCCCAGAACGCGACGATTTGGCGGTCGCGCGCGGCAGCCGGGCGGCGCAGAACGAGGAACAACCCGGCGAACGTCACAGCGAGAACGAGATAGCCGGGGTTATCGGCACCGAGATTGAAAAACTGGCTGATAGAGCGTGAATAGCCCGTCGCCTCGTCCCCGACCGCGAGCCAGGGCGACGATTGCGCCTCCCGAATCATCGGCAGGAGGAGCGGTACGAAGATGATCGCCGCCCAGACGCCGCCGATCGCCGCGAACCGGCCGAGCAGCCAGAGCGTCGCCTGCATCGAGCGGCTGACACCGGCGACGAAAAGGAAATACAAGAACGTGAGAAGGACCGCGAATAGGGTATATTGCCAGTCCGTTAGGCAGAGGGCGAAGAGAAGCAGCGTCGCGGCGACGGCGTCGCGCCGCCAGCGCGGGCGGTGGGCGGCGCGCAGCAGGAAGAAGACATAGAGCGGCAGGAGCGCCGCCCCCATCAGATAGTTCTCCTCCGCCGTCGTGTAGTAGTCGAGCATCAGCGTGTTCGCGTAGCAGTAGACGACCGCGCCGCCAAAAGCGGCGAGCGGGCTGTCCGTGACATCGCGCAGAAGGAGATAGGCGAAAAAGGTACTGCCGACAAGCGCGAGGAGGAGTTTGACGTTCATGCTGGCGATCGGGCCGATCAGCGGCCACAGTGGGAGGGCAAGGAGACCGCCGAGGAGATTCAGCGTATGGTAGCGCAGGCTGACTCCCGTCGGATAGTCCAGGTAGGTGGTGAAGAAGGGATTGCGGTGCAGATGAAAGAGCGCGGTACGCAGCCAGTAGTCGTTCCAGAGGTTCTCGTAGCCGTTGTATTTCCCGCCGGCGATGCCGCTCGTCAGATGCAGGACCGTCACATGGCCATAGAGCAGCGCCAGGAGGAGCGAGCCGAGCAGCGCCCACCATGTCGCCCCGATTCTGGCGGTGATACGGGTCATGCGCCGCCCCCCTGCGGGCGCACGCGCCGCAACAGGATGAAGCCGTCGCGCTCGTCAAGCACCTGCCAGGCGGGGTCGGCGCGATACCGCGCGATCGCCGCCTGCTCGAAATCGCTCAATTGCTCGTCGCCGATGATGTAGTCGGCGCGGTCCACGAGCGCCGGGCTTTGCAGGAGCGGATCACCGGGGAAAAAGTAGACGGAGCGCCGGTCGGGCATAAAGCCCGCGAGTTTCTGCGTAATCGCGAGCGATGCGTCGCGCGGCACCTGCCGAACGAGCGCACGGCCAATCGCCGCGCGCGTGCTTGGCTCGTGATGTAGCACGTACGACTGCACCCAACTGTCGGTCGTCTCCTGCTGGATGAGGCTGCACACGAGCATGACGGCGGCGAGGGCCAGCGCGGGGACCGAGATGCGCGACCATGCGAAGCGTTGCGACAGGCGGTCGGTGAGCGGCCCGAGCCTGCTCCCCACCGGACCGCGCCGCGCAACGATGTCCGCCACACTTTCCAACGTGGCGATCATCAGGAACGGCACGATCAACGCGCTGTAGTGAGTGATGATACTGTATTGGGGCGGAAAGTCCGACAAGATATTCAGCAGATAGATCGGCAGTGGGATAAGCAGGATGCGTGGTTTGAGGAGCGGCAGGAACGCGAACGGGAAGAGGAGGTCGAGGGTGTAGCGAAGCCGTGACAGCGTGAGAATATGCCGTGCGACGAACCACGGCCGGGTGAGCGACGATCTGACGATACCGGTGAGGCCGCCGCCCAGCCAGGTGTAGTGATCCTCGTAGATGTATCCCGCCGTCGAGAAATGCGGCACGATCACGTAGACGACGAGGAAAAACCACGCCGCACCAACGAGGATCGGCAGCCAGGAGACCGTCCATCGCCGCCGTTCGATCAGGGCATAGACCCCGAACAGAGCGATCACGAGGGCGACATCGTTGCGCGTGAGTAGGGCGACTGCGAACATCGCCCAGAGCAGCCGCGTGCGCCCTGACCGGTAGGCGAGCCACGCGAAGAAGAACGTCCACATGATCGTGTTGCGCGTCCTGAACTGACTAACGTTCGTACTGTGGATGAAGAGCAGCGAGAGATAGACGGCGGAGAAAAGGACGCAGATGCTGCGACGGATCGCCGGCATCAGGAAGCGGGCGAGCGCGTACACGCCGACGCCGCCGAAAGCAATCGTCGCCGTCTGCACGAGGACTACGGCGATATTCCCGCCCAGCAGCCGGTAGAGCGGCGCGAGGAGCACTTCGATGAGGATGACATCCCGTCCAAGATCGCTGTTTGTCCAGGTGTAGGTGGATACTTCAAGGAAGCGCCCGTGGGCGGTATTCCAGATCGGCTGTGTATCGACGACGATATCGAACCCCCAGCGGAGGCTGTCTCGCCAGTAGATGCTCATCAGGGTAAAAAGGACAAAGTACCCGGCGACCAGGAGGCCGAGGAGCATGGGTGCGCAGCGATCGAGGGCATCGAGCGCCGCGGATGCACGCCATCGTATCGGCGCGATATTCGCCGCCGCTGTAACCGCCTGATGCCTACGTGCCATATCCCGCCGTTTCCAACCACCGTACACCCCAGCATGGCATCCTATCATAGATGCCCAGGAGTGCGTCACAGGGTATATGCGTGCTCGCCGGAAACCCCTCCCCAACCCCTCCCCGAAGCGGAGAGGGGAGCCGGAGTGGAATGAACCCCCTCCCGAAACGGGAGGGGGCAGGGGGTGGGTATCCCCCGCGAAACCCGAGCACGCATACGTCCAAGAGTTCGTCATGGTGACTCTATCGGTTGCCGGTCTGATACGGTACGATTGCAAGCCGTGAATCATTCGCCGCCCCGCGCGGCAGAGGAGGTATCAATGGCAACGAAGCAGGAAATCACCGACACGATTCGACAGGGGAATCAGCGGGTGACACAGACATTCAGCGGCCTGACCGAGGAGCAACTGAATACGCAGGTGCATTTCGATCCAATCGGGTGGACGGCGAAGCAACTGCTCGCCCATCTCGCCGGCCGCGCGCCCGGCCATGCGCGCATGATCGCCATGGCGGAAAGTGGCGGCGGATTCCCGCCGAACTTCGATCTGAATGCATACAACCAGGAGATCGTTGACGCGCGAGCCGACCGGAGCCGCGATTCCCTGATCGCGGAGTTTCTCACCGTCCACGAGGCGTTGATCGAGCGCGTGCAGGGGATGTCCGACGAACAACTAAGCAAGACGATACAGATGCGCACCGGCGAGATGCCGCTCAGTAATGTCCTGCGCGGGTCCGGCGGCCAGCACTCGATCAACCACGCCGCCGAAGTGGAGAAGGTGCTGGGGTTGCCGGATCGGAACGGGCTACACTCGCCCTTCGCCGCGCTCCATCACGTCGCGCTCGTCACGAATGACATGAAGAAGACGGTCGCCTTCTACCGGGATGTCCTCGGCTCCGAGGTTACGATGGGCCACCGGCTCGACCGGCCCGGCCACGAGCGGCACTACTTCATCACCGTCGCGCCGAATACTGTCTTCGCCTTCTTCGAGTTCCCCGACGCCGAACTGCCTGCCCACAAGGATGCGACGCTGCTGAGCACGGGCCGCGCCCTCGACCACATCTCCTTCTTCGCGGGAAGCGATGAGCGGTTCGATACGTGGTATCAGCGGCTGACAGAGGCAATGGCGGCGCACCTCAGCCCAATCCGCGACATGGGCATCGTGCGCGCCTTCTTTTTCGATGACCCGAACGGCATCACCCTCGAAGTGATGGCGGGCATGGGCGAGGGCATGCACTTCCCCTCTCTCGGCGATCCCGATCCGGCGTACTGAAACGAAGGAACCCGATTGAACCGCAGAGAAACAGAGGGCGCCGAGAGGGGGAAGGGGGGGGGGGGTGAAACCCTTCTCTCTCTCCGCTTTTTCTCTGCGTCCTCTGCGTCTCTGCGGTTCGTATTTGGTTAGATGACTTCGTCCAGTTGGCTGACGGCGGCGTTGCGGAACTTGCTGAGTGAGTGGCGATAGCCTTCGGTCAGGGCGCGCGTGTCGGTGCTGAAGAGGATGAAGCGGGAGCCTTTGCCCATCCAGCGCTCGACATCCTGCTCGGTCTGCCAGTGACCGCCCGCCGGGATGCCGCGCTTCTGCGCCGTGGCGATGATGTGCTCGGTCGCCTCGATAAATTTGGGGTCGTCATACTGATCCGGCACGCCGAGGGTGATCGAGAGATCGTTCGGGCCAATGAAGATCGCGTCAATGCCGCCGACATCGAGGATTTTTTCGAGGTTCTCCATCGCCGGGACGGATTCGATGCCGATAATCACGACGACGTTTTTGTTGCGCTCTTCGAGATACTGCTTCGTCGCCTCACTCGGATGGCCGCCGGTCTCCCGCGCGAGGCCGTGGAGCACGCCCTTGAGCGGACGCAGCCGCGCGGCGTGGACAACCGCCTTAACTTCCTCCACCGACTCACAGTAGGGGATGAGGACGCCGTGAAAACCGGCATCGAGGCCCTTGATCGTCTCGGCCGGATCGGTCGTCGGCACGCGGATGATCGGGCAGATACCGTTGAGGAGGAAAGCCGACGCGAGGTCAGCCGCCTCAGAGCGGTTTGTTGGCGAATGCTCCGTATCCACAATCACGTAATCGAATCCCAGCCGACCATAGATGTTTGCCCATCGTGTGTTGCGGATCAAGCCCACCATCGTGCCGTATACCCGCTCGCCACCCGCCATCTTCGCCCGCAAATCTGTCCCGTTCATACCAACCTCCTATCTATACCAACCGAACTACCTAGTAGCGTAGGGGTCCGCCTGTGTTCCTTTTCCCCTGAAGAGTTCTTCTCTGGGGGGAGCAAG
>JBPCPB010000184.1:0-13738 GCA_050999735.1 Thermomicrobiales bacterium
GCGCCGCGCTGGCCTCTTTTCGCGTGCGCGGTCGCGTCCGGGGCAGCGGCGTGCTGGAAACGCTGGCGACCTTGCCGTATGCCGTGCCGGGCACCGTCCTGGCGCTCGCCTTTATTCTCGCTTTCGCCCGGCCCGTCTTCGGGCTGCGATTGTATAACACGCTCTGGATTATCCTTGTTGCCTACCTCGCCCGTTTCCTCACCTTTGGCATTGGCACGGCGAATGCGGCGCTCGCCGGTGTCTCGGAGACGCTGCCCGCCGCCGCGCGGGTCAGCGGCGCGTCGTGGTGGCAGGCGCAGCGCGATACCGTCTTCCCGCTGATCCGGCCCGCGCTGCTCGGCGGCTGGCTCTTCGTCTTCGTGCCCTGCCTCGCGGAACTGACGGTCTCCGCGCTCTTGTATTCCGCGGGAAACGAGACCGTCGGCGTCGCGGTCTTCAATCTCCTGGAAAGCGGCATCGTCTCGCCTGCCGCCGCCCTCGCGCTCGTCCTGATGCTCGTCGCGCTCGGCGGTTCACTGCTCGCACAGGCATTGACGCGACGGCGAATCTAACCCTCCGACTCCCTTCCGTTCCTCGGCGTGGGAAGGGGGAGCGAGCTTCCGCGAAGTCGGGGTACGATGAGGGAGGAGGAGTAATCCCATGCGTTTCGTCTTCCTCGGTACCGGTTCGGCGCACGGCGTGCCGCCGATTGGCGTGAATAACCCGCCGTCCGGCACGATCCGCCGCAGTCGTCCCGCGCTCGTGCTGCAACCGAACCACCCGGAACCGCCCACAATCTTGATTGATGCGGGGCCGGACATCTGGAGCCAGTGGACCGATTGGAAAGACGCGCCTGTACGCCCGGACGCGATCATCCTCACGCATCGGCACGCGGACCACACTGGGGGCATAGACCATTTCCGGCATAGCGACAAGCCTGTACCGATCTACGCGCCACCGGACGTGCTGGCATTCATTGACGAACTGGCGGCGATCTTCACCAAACTCCGGAACCTCGATTGGCATTTGATCCCCGCAAATGGCGACGTAATGGTCTGCGGCGCGCTCTTCCAAACAGTTGAACTCCATCATGGCGTGCCGCTCTCCGGCCTCCTCCTGCGGCACAGTGGCCGCTTCGTCGCGTACCTCGTTGATACCAGCCCCATCGTCGAGGAACCCGTACGGAACGCGATTCGCAGCTGCGACCTGCTGATCGTTAATGCGCCGTTCCTCGAAGATCATACAGAGCACATCGGCGTTTACACTGCAGTGAATCTGGCGCGTGAAGTCGGCGCGAAGCGGCTTATCCTCTCACACATCGCCCACGAGACGCCGCCGGACGCCCTCGCGGCGGTCGAGGCGGAGCACGATTGGGTCACCGTCGCATATGATGGTATGGTGCTGGATCTCTGAGCGCGTTGAGGGAAGCGTGAAATGGTGCAGATTGTCCACAAGGTAAGCCCGGCGGTTGTGCGCAAGCGGATTCACGCCGCGCCGGAAGAGATTGCGGCGTTCTGCCGGGCGCATCACATCCGCTGGCTCGCGCTCTTCGGCTCCGTCCTGCGCGACGATTTCACGGATAGTAGCGATATTGACGTGCTCGTCGAGTTCGCCCCTGAACATCCTGTGACATTTTTCGATCTATACGATATGGAAGAAGAACTGTCACGTCTCTTTGGAGGACGAAAGATAGACCTTGTGACAGCTGCATCATTGCACCGGCTTATTCGAGAACGTGTCCTTCCACTTGTCGAGGTGCAGTATGCAGAAAGATGAGCGGATTTATCTTGCCCACATGCTCAATGCCGCCCTTGAGACCCAAGGATACATGAAAGGAAAGACGTACGGCGATTTTGAAGCGGACAGCGGCCTGCGTCGTCAACTCGAACGGATGGTGGAAATCATTGGCGAAGCGGCGCGACTCGTACCGCAGCCGCTTCGCGATGCGTATCCGCACATTCCGTGGAGTGCCATTGTCGGTATGCGCAATCGAATCGCGCATGATTATCTGAATATAGACTACAAAATCCTCTGGGAAACGATGGCGCTGGCCATCCCGACGCTGATCGCGGAATTGGAGAAAATCGTGCCGCCTGAGATGCGGGCGGAGCCGTAGCGCATGGCGAAGCAATTCACCGAAACAGTGATGATGAGGAAAACGGAGATGGCGCAAGTCGTCCACAAGGTAAGCCCGGCGGTCGTGCGCAAGCGGATTCACGCCGCGCCGGAAGAGATCGCGGCGTTCTGCCGGGCGCATCACATCCGCTGGCTCGCGCTCTTCGGCTCGGTATTACGCGACGATTTCACGGACGATAGCGATATTGATGTGCTGTATGCGCTCGAATTAGGACAGAGAATCACTAGCATGGGTGATCTTCTCGCGATTGAAGATGACCTATCGGCGCTCATGTGCGGACGCGCAGTGGATTTTATTTCGGTCAAGAATCTCAAGTGGCGCATACGCAATCGCGTGTTTGCCGAAGCGGATCTACTCTATGGCGACCCACCCGAGGAAGTGATCCGTGCAAAGGAAATTCGCTCACTCCATGGCGACAGCATCGTGAAAGACGAGAATCTCTACATCGGGGACATGCTCGATAATGCGCGAGAAGCGCGGGGAATCGTTACTGATAGAGTCCGTTCTGACTTTGACTCCGACCGCTTGTTTCATCTTGCCGTACTTCACCTAATTCAAACGATTGGAGAAGCGGCAACACACGTCTCCCAAGTGACTCGCGCGAGTCATCCAGCCATTCCGTGGGGTGACATTATCGGGATGCGCAACATTCTCGTGCATCGGTACGGCGGAGTAAACGGCGACAAAGTATGGGAAGTGCTCACGAGTTATCTGCCGGGTTTGATCGCCGAACTGGAGCGGATGCTGCCGCCTGAGATGCAGGCGGAGCCGTAATGCATGGCTGAAGTGACGCTGACCGGGGTGACGAAGCGGTACGGCGATGCGGTCGCGGTGCGCGGGGTGGACCTGATGGTGGCGGACGGCGAGTTCGTGACGCTGCTGGGGCCGTCCGGCTGCGGCAAGACGACGACCTTGCACATGGTCGCCGGGCTGATCCCGCCGACGAGCGGCGTCATCACGATCGGCGGGCGCGTCGTGGCGGATGTGGCACGCGGGCGGTTCGTGCCACCGAACAAACGCAACCTCGGCATGGTCTTCCAGTCCTACGCCCTCTGGCCGCATATGACGCTTGCGGAGAATGTTGGCTATCCGCTCAAACTACGTCGTGTGCCGCCGAAGGCGCGTGCCGCCCGCGTGCGGGATGTCCTCAGTCTCGTTGCACTCGATGGGTTAGCGGAGCGATACCCGCATGAACTCTCCGGCGGGCAGCAGCAGCGGGGGGCGCTCGCCCGCGCACTCGTCGGGGAGCCGGATATTCTCCTGCTCGATGAACCGCTCTCCAATCTCGATGCTAAACTGCGGGAGGAACTGCGCGCCGAAATCCGCCGCGTGCAGCAGTCGGTCGGCACGACTGTCCTCTTTGTCACGCACGATCAAGACGAGGCGATGGCGCTCTCCGACCGCGTCGCGGTGATGCGCGCCGGAGCGATCGAGCAGGTCGGCACGCCGCGCGTCATCTACGAGCAGCCCGCGACGCGCTTCGTCGCCTCGTTCGTCGGTGCGGTCAATCTGCTGGACGCGGTGGACGATGGCGGTGTGGCGCGCGTCGTTGCGTCGCCCGATCTCGTGCTGCCGCTCGTGCCGCCCGCATCTACATTCAGCGCGGTTATTCGCCCAGAGGACATCGCGCTCGTTTCTGATGTGGATGGGGTGGCGGGGACGATGGGCGAGATCGCGAGCCGCACCTATCTCGGCGACCATGCGAGTTATGTCGTCCGCATTGGCGCGCTCGTGCTCCGCGTCACCGCGCCGAAAACGGTGGAGAGTGAACTGGGCGCCGCGGTGCGCGTCGTCGTCCGCCGCGCGACCGCATTGCCGGTCGTTCACGAAGGGAGCGACGGAGTCGTCGGTACGTCGGGCGCGTCTGAACAGCACGACATCGCCCGCGCGGTATACTGAACGCGTTCATGGAAATATGGTGGTAGCAGGCTTTCCAGCCTGCCATTCGCCCCGGAGAGGCAGGCTGGAAAGCCTGCTACCACCGAGAAAAGCGCTACGATACGAGGCCTCAGAATATCTGAGGGAGAGGAGCGGGAGTCAGGTGGATCGGTTTTCATCGCCGGGCATCCCGGCGGCATATGTCGCGCGGGTCACGGTGCGGCGCCCGGATGGCGAGCAGCAGGTCGTGCCGCTCGGCGCTGAACCAGTGACGGTCGGACGGGCCGACGGCAACACGATCGTTATCAAGGATGATTGGATCAGCCGCAAACACATGGAGATCGTGCGTGGCAATGACGGCCTGTATTACGCGCGCGACCTCGGCAGCGCGAACGGCATGAGCGTCAATGGCCGGGCGGAGCAGATCGTGCCGCTGAAGCCGGGCGATCTCGTCCAACTCGGCCCGTATCTCCTCCTGTTCTCGGTGGACGTGGAACAACAGGCCGATCCGACGCGGATGCGGCAGGAAACGCGCGGCGAGGAAGGCGGGCCACAATACTCCGTCGCGGCGAAGGGCGCAACGGACGGCGGGATTACCCTGAATAATGACGACGAGGGAGGCATCGCCGCCTCTCTGACGCTCTACGGCAAAGCATTGGCGACGATTGGCCGCGCAAGCGAGAACGATCTCGTGCTGGACGATCCGCAGGTCTCTCGCCGGCACGCGCAGGTGCGCTGGAATGGCGCGCAGTATGTAATCAGCGACCTGAACAGCACGAACGGCGTCTACGTCAACGGCGAGCGCGTGCGTGAGGCGGCGTTGCCGGAGGGCGCGCGGGTGCAGATCGGCCGCTTCCGCTTCCTCTTCGTGCAGGGCGCGCTCCGCCAGCAGCACGACCAGATCCGCCTCGACGCGATCAATATCACCCAGGAGGTCGGCGCGCATATTCTCCTCCTGCGCGATGTCGCCTTTTCGATAGTGCCCAAGGAGTTCGTCTGCATCGTTGGCGGATCGGGCGCGGGCAAGTCCACGCTCCTGGACGCGATCAGTGGCGTCCGGCCCGCGTCGCACGGCGAAGTGCTCTACAACGGCACGGACTACTACGCGAATATGGATGAGTTCCGCTCCCTGATTGGCTACGTACCGCAGGATGACATTGTGCCGATGTATCTGACCGTCGGGCAGGCGCTCACCTACGCCGCTCGTCTTCGCCTGCCACACGACACGCGGCCCGAGGAAATTCAGGAGCGCGTCACCCGTGCGATGGACCTGATGGAACTGACAGAGCGGAAGGAGGTCGAGATTCACCGCCTCTCCGGCGGGCAGCGCAAGCGTGTCTCGATCGGCGTCGAGTTGCTGACGGAGCCGACGCTCTTCTTCCTCGACGAGCCGACCTCCGGCCTCGATCCGGGGCTGGAAACGCGGATGATGCAACTGATGCGCAAGGTCGCGGATACCGGCAAGACGGTGATTCTCGTCACGCACGCGACGCAGAATGTGACGCTTTGTGACAAGGTCATCTTCATGGCCCCCGGCGGCTATCTCGTCTTCTTTGGCCCACCGCGCGAGGCACTGGAGTTCTTCGGTGTCGCGACGTTCGCGGACATTTACGTGCTGCTCGGGCAGCCGGGCGCGCCGGAGGAATGGGCGCGTCGGTACGCCGAATCACCCTACCACGCGCGGTACGTTGACGCGCGCATCGGCCGGGCGCTCGCCGCGCAGGGGCGGCAGCGGGGATTGCCGCCGCCCGCCGTCCGGCCCGATCAGAAACTACAGCGGGCGCAATCGCTCAGCCAGTTCAAGACCCTGACCGCGCGGTACATCGCGACGATCCTCAAGGACAACCGGAACCTCGCCATCCTCCTCCTGCAAGCGCCGATCATCGCCCTGCTGCTGGCGATGACGTATGGCCGCACGGTCTTCACGGTTCTGCTCCAGACGAATGCGGTTGGCCAACCGTCGGGCATCAGTTGGCGCCCGAATCAGGCAGCCACGCTGACGACGCTGATCGTCATCGTCGCGCTCTGGTTCGGCGTCTCGAACTCCGCGCGGGAGATCGTCAAGGAGGCGAGCATCTTCCGGCGGGAGCGGATGGTCAACCTCCGCCTCGGCCCGTACCTCGCCTCGAAGTTTGTCGTATTGATGGGCTTGTGTCTGATCCAGAACTTCCTCATGCTCGGCATTCTCGGGGTGCTTTCGCCGTATCGCTTGCAAAAACTTGTCAATAACCCACCCCGGCTCGAACCGATTGGCGGCTCGTGGACCAAGACGTATCTCACGCTGATCATCGTCTCGCTCGCCGGGGTAGCGCTCGGCCTGCTCCTCTCTGCCTTCGTCGCCAACCCGGATCGTGCCGCGAGCATCGTGCCGATCGTTCTCATCCCGCAGATCATCTTTTCCGGCACGCTGATCAAGGTGGCGGATTTGCCCGTCGCGGGGAAAATCCTCGCGTGGTTCGTGGCGGGGAATTGGGGCGTGCAGGCGGTCGGGCAGGCGTCCGGCGTCGGCGCGGTGGTCAACGCCGCAGCAAGACTGGAGGCGGGCCAGAACAACGCCAACGTCAAGGAACCCTTCTACATCGGCGCGTGGCCGAGCATCCTGATTTTGCTTGTGATGGTCGCCGTCTCGCTCGGCATTACCGTTTGGGCATTGCGGCGCAAAGATGTGGAGCGGCAACTCGTGAAACTCCGCCCGCACGTCGCCATCCCGGAGCCGCGCCTCGCGTGACGCAACGATACGCTTCCGATGCAGTTAATAAAGGGCGTATCACCCTCTAAAATATAGTTGCACGTCGAAGGACGCACAACGGAAAAAGCGAATCCTACGGAAATTACTCAACTGTGCGCGGCTACTTGACAGCGTGTACGTACACGTTTACACTGTGTGTATGTTCCAAGCGCGGGTATTGTCGTGGAAACGGGAAGGGGTAGGGGCCATGATCGGACAGACAATCACCATGCTGATCACGATCGCATTCCTAACGGTAGTGGGAGTCGCGGTATTGGGTCGGTTATGGCGATTCGTCCTCATCCGGCCGACTGGCCCGGCGGAGCCGCGCGCGGTCGTGCGGCGCATCGTCGTTCTCCCCCCCGGCCCGCGTGATTTCGCGGAGCAGCAATCGCGGCTCGTCCGCTTCGACCTCCCATTGACGGTCGTTTTCCTCGTTGGAAGCCTGTATCTGCTCGCGACGCCGGGGATTGGCGGCGCGTGGCTGATCACCTTCGCGTTCTGGCGTGGCGGCGCGGTGACGCGCTGGCTGACGCCGAGCGCGCGTATCGTGCCGATCCGCTGCGCGCTGGTTGTCCTGTTGATCGTCGAGGCGGTGCTGGTGCTCCTCATCCGGGGCGGCGGCGCGTTCCCGCAGGCGCTCACCTACCTCGCCGTCGCGCTTGCCGGCGCCTTGCTGCTCTATGCCGCGAATGAACTGCCGCTCCCGTTCGCGCCGCAGGGACCGTACACCTCCTACCGTCGCGACGCGCGGCCCGCCCCCAATTATGCGCCGATGCCGCAACAGGAATATGGCATGCACTTTGACACGATGCCCGCCGTCGCCCCGCGCCGCCCAATGGCACAGGTGACGCCGATTACCTATGCGCGCCGCAACCCCCTCCGCGTGCGAGAAGATGAAGGCGCGGTCGTCTCGCCCCCGTATTACGTGAGCAGCCGGTAATCGCGTCAGCGCAAACCGCGTATGAGCATCCCGCCCCGGCGTAATGCCGAAGCGGAATTGCTTTTTCCTGCCCACGGGTTCCTTCTCCGTGGTATCATGCTTCCATGGTCGTAGGCTCTCTCACGCGCACATCCGCGTCCATCATCGCCGCGCGGACGATCAGCGCCGTTCTGCAACCGACGGTGGTAATCATCCCGCTTTTGGCGTTGTTCAACGGCTTCCATGAGCCGCGCGTTACTGTGGCCCGCTGGTTTCTCTGGTGCTGCGTGACGATCACCTGCGCGACGACGCTTCCTTCGATTCTCTTTCTCATCATGCTCAAGCGCGGCACGATCGCGGATCTGCACGTTTCGAATCGGAGCGAGCGCCCCTTTGCATATGGGGTGATGTTTCTTTGTTACAGCGTCGGGACGGAACTGGCCCGCCGCACCGGCGCACCACGCCGGACGATCCTGCTGATGGCGGCGATGACGCTCTGCCTCGTTATTGGCGCGGGTCTCAATCAGATGGTGTTCAAGTGTAGTCTCCATACGATGAGCGCCGCGCTCGCGGCGGTTGCGCTCCCGATGGCGTACGGCAGCGTGTTCTTGCCCGCGCTCGCCGCAATCGGCGCGGTTGGCTGGGCGCGTGTGACGCTGCGCGCCCACACGGCGGGGGAGATGGTGGCAGGCGCGCTCGTTGGCGTAGCCGTCGGGACGCTCGTCTTCACACTGTTGTAGGAGGTGTAGGGGATGGCAGAGCAGTGCACCGTCGCGGTAGTCTCGGATATCCATGGGAATGCCGCCGGGTTCGAGGCGATACTCGCGGATCTCACGATGCAGCCGCATGACACACTCGTCATCGCGGGCGATCTCGTCCTGAACGGGCCGCGCCCGGCGGAATCACTCGCACGGGTGCGGGAGCAGGGTGTCCCGACGATCTACGGCAATACCGAGCGGTTCTTTAGCGATCCAGCAAGCCCCTTTGCCGACGATCCGGGTGTGCAGTGGGTGCGGGAGCGGATCGGGGCGAACGGCATGGCGTATCTCACGGCGCTCCCGTTCGAGCATCGCATCACGCCGCCTGGTGGAAACTCGCCGGAGAACGACCTGCTGATCGTCCATGCGACGCCGACGGACGTTGACGCGGCGCTCGTCACCGAACTGCCGCCGCAAGGCTCCACGTATTTGAAAATCACACCGGAAGATGAGGCAGTTGCCCTGATCGGTGGCGCGCGAGCGGATGTGATTCTCTACGGCCATATTCATTACGCTTCTGCTGGTACAGTGCGCGGCCAGCGCGTGACCTCGATTGGCGCGGCGGGCTTTCCGTTCGATGGCGATCACCGGGCGGCATACGCGCTCGCCGTATGGGACGGCGATCACTGGCGCGTGACGCACCGGCGCGTCAATTACGACAATGCAGCGGTCATCGCGGAGTTGGAGCAATCGGACGCCCCCTTCGCGGCAATGTCTGTGCGTCGGCTCCGCGAGGCAAATTGGTCGCCGCCCTCGTAGGGTAAGCGTGAGACTGATTTACTTACTCCGGCAGGGCTTTTGCCTTCTGCCCCGCGCCACTCGCCAGCATCTCCTGCTTGATGGCGGCGAGTTGCGTGTCCGCGGTGGCGGCGCGGGCGACCTCGGTGATCTGCCGATCCAGTTCCGCGTCGGAGGAGCCGCTGAAATCGGCGAGGGCGCCGGTCGCGAGCAGTTCCTCGGTCGCCAGCGCGCGGGCACGGACCTGCTGGACGCGCGCGTGCGCCCGCTGGAGCGTTTGCGTCGCCTCGACCATCGTGCCGCCGAGACCGGCGATTGCCTCATTCGCCCGCGCCTGCGCCTCGGACGCGGCATAGGTCGCCGTGAAGGCTTCTTTCTGGATACGGAAGGTCTCGATGCGCTCGGCAAGCCGCTGCTGGTTGGCGATCAGTTGCGCCTCCTGCGTGGCGAGGGCGGCATGCTGCTCCCGGAGCATCGTTGCCTGCGACTCGACCGCCGCCCGGCGCGTCAGCGCGATGCGCGCGAGGTCGTCGCGGTCCTGGGCGACCGCCTCGTACGCCTGCGTGCCGAGACGGTCATAGCGAACACCGATCTCCGCAACCTGCAATTCGATCCGCTTTTTCGCGGTCGAGACCTCGGCCAATCCGCGCCGCACGTCCTGGAGGAGGTGCAGTTGCCGCTCGTAACTCGTTTCGAGCGATAGCCGGGGGTCTTCGTCGGACTCCGGGACGTGGTTCACCCTGCTCTTAATCACCGCTTTGACACGGGCGGAGAGCGTCATCGGTACGCTTCCTTTCGCCGTGGCACGCTCACAGGCGCGGATGCGTCCATCGTCAGTGTATGGAGCGTACTCATGCCTGCCTGCAACGCCGCCACCTCGCGCGCGACATCGGCGGTGATGTGCGCCACGGTCCCCTCCATGTCACCGCCGAGCGTGGCATAGGCGGCGGAGCGGATCTGATGCACGATGCCCTCGATCTCCTCGACGCGGGCGCGGGCCGGTTGGAGCATTTCGTAGAGGAGCCGCAGGTCCGGTTCACTCTGCATCAGGCGCAGTTGCGCGTCGAGCGGTACGGCGACGCGATCAATCCGGCGAACGAGGCTCGCCAATTCGCCCTGCACACTCCCATGCGCCTGAATAACGCCGACGGCCACCCGCGCGCTCGTCACGGTATCATTGAGACGCACGCGGAGCTGCACCAGGCTGCGGCGTGGGCCGGGCGGGCTGGTCTTCTCCTGGATGAGCAGCGCCGTGCGGCTCACACGCGAGTCGCGACGAATCCGCCGATACGCCGATCGCGCAAGCAAAAACATCAGCGTCGGGATGAGGATGAAAAGCAGCACACCCATACCCAACAACGCCACAATGATCGTCACAATATCCGCCATGCCCACGAACAACGATCCATCCATCTCGATCCCGCCTTATTCTTCGTGCGCCGATCGCAACGCCGTCTGTAACATACTACTCCAGAAAGTACGCAGCGCACATCCACCGAGTTCTCTCTTGGTACTCGTACCGCGCGTGGTGTATCCTCGCCCCATCGAACGATTCGGCGGGCAGCGGACTGTGGCTTAGTTCTCAGTCCCCAGTTCTCAGTTCTCAGTCCTTACGGGAGGTTCGCGTGACACTGTTTCGGCTGGATGGCAAGGTGGCATTCATTACAGGGGCAGGGAGCGGCATTGGCGAGCAGGCGGCGCTGCTCTTCGCGCGACAAGGGGCGACCATCGCTATCGCGGACGTTAACCCCGAAGGCGGTCAGCGCGTCGTGGCGGCGATCACCGGCGCGGGCGGCACGGCCTCGTTCCATCACGTCAATGTCACCGACTCTGCCAGTGTGCGGGCGGCGATAGACGCCGTGACGGGGCAGTATGGGCGGCTCGACATCGGCATTAATAACGCGGGCATCGGCCTCGTTGGCGATGTGACGGAGACGAGCGAGGAGGATTACGACCGGCTGATGGGCGTCAATGTCAAGGGCGTTTTCTTGTGCGCGCAGGCGGAAGTGCGCTGGATGAAGGAGCACGGCGGCGGCGCGATCATCAATACGTCCTCCATCGCGGGCCTCGTCGGCGTGGATCGCCGCTTCGCGTATAGCACGACCAAGGGCGCGGTGACGGCGATGACCAAACAACTCGCCGTGGATCATGTCAAGGATCGCATTCGCGTCAACTGCGTCTGCCCCGGCACGGTCGAGACGCCCTTCGTGGACGCCTATCTCGCGAAGTACCACGCGGGCGAGGAAGAGGCGACCCGCGTGCAACTGCGCGCCCGCCAGCCGCTCGGTCGCCTCGGTCAGCCGGACGAGATCGCCTACGCGATGCTCTACCTCGCCTCCGATGAAGCGGCCTTCGTCACCGGCTCGGCACTGATCATTGATGGTGGCCTGACGGCGCGGTAAGGCAGGTAATGATGGAGCAGGCTGAAAGGGGTTATCGAGCGTGGGCTCACAGGCTCTCTGCCTGTGCTACTGGCAGCGTAGGCTTTCCAGCCTGCGTCAGCGACAGGGGGCGTCATGGCAGCAGATGAGACAGAAACCGCCTCATGGCAGGAATCGGATTCGGCCATTTTCGTGGACAACGGACGCATCTACATCCCGGATCGCGATACCATCGCGCACACTTTCATGGATCTTATTCCCGCGCACCGCGACGATGGGTTCTGTGGCGTCGAGATCGGCCACGGGCAAGGCTGGCTAATGGACGCCATACTCCGGCACTATCCGCACGCGCGGATGATCGGTGTGGATGGCTCGGAGGGGATGCGCGAGGCGGCGACCACCGCCCTCGCACCGCATACGGGGCGGTTCGAACTGCGTCCGTTCCGGCTGGAAGATGATGCGTGGCTCAATGCGATCACCGCGCCGGTGCGCTGCTTCGTCAGTTGCCTCGTCATCCATCATCTCGACGGCCCCGGCAAGCGGGCATTGTTCGCGACGCTCTATCGGCATCTCGAACCGGGCGGCGCGCTCTTAATCGCGGACATCGTCGAGCCGACGAGCGTGTGGGGGCGGCAGATGATGGCCCGCGCCTACGATGACACCGTGCGCCGCCAATCGCTGGCAATCACCGGCGATCTCGCCGTCTTCGCGCAATTCCAGGCCGACCATTGGAATATCTTCACCTACCCCGACCCGGATTTCGATAAGCCATCCACCGTTCCAGAGCAACTCGGCTGGCTCAGGGACGCAGGCTATACGGGCGTGGATGTCTTCTGGGCGACGGCCGGGCATGCACTCTTCGGCGGATACAAGGGGTGATGGGAATAATTCCTTTCGGCGGGGCGGTTCGTGAACCGCCCGCCTTGCCACATCGGGGGTTTTTCGCGAATGAAAACGATGGGCCCTATGGTTCGTAGGCTGCGGGTAGCGCTAGATCAAAGCGTTCGCAGAGCAGCCGCATGTCGTGGCGGTCGTCATCGTCCGGCTCGTAGGCGAGGTGGCAGAGCAGTTGCACGTCCGGCGATAGGCAACGCACCGACTGCCCGGCAACCGTCCCAGTGCCGGTGAACCCTTCGGGCGGATAACGGAAGGAGGAGCCATCCGGCTGCTGCTGGATGCCCCCACCCTCGCTATCGAATTCAACCGGATGCACGTCAATCCGCCGATCACCCGTATCACGGAGGACACATCGCGTCGGTAGTTCGTTCACCACCAGCATGAAGCCGAGGCCGTGCAAGGCATCCTGTGCCGCATCCAACTGTGCCGCCGCCGTCACGATATCCAGATCGTCATGCGTGCGTGTCTCTCGTTCGAGTAGCGCATCCACACCCCACCCGCCATCGAGCCACACGGTGACATTGGTCGCTGCAAGGCATGACAGGATTTCGAGAACATCTGCCATGCGCATCATCGGATCTGTGTACACGAAAAAAGAGACAAAAGAAAGCCCGCCCCATTGCTGGGAGCGGGCCTCGTCGTCATTTCTGACGACTGGCTACTGGCTACTGACTACTCGTCTAGTAATCCATGCCGCCCTGCGGCATCGCCGGGGCCGGGGACTTCTCCGGGATGTCGGTGATCAGGGCTTCGGTCGTCAGGATCATCCCCGCGATGGAGGCGGCGTTCTCGACCGCCGAGCGGGTGACCTTGACCGGGTCGGTGATGCCGAGCTTGATCATGTCGCCGTACTGAGCGGTGAGGACATCGAAGCCGACGTTCGCGCCGTCCTTGCCCTCTTCATGCCGACGGCGGACGGTCTCGATGACGACCGAACCATCGAGACCGGCATTTTGCACGATACCGCGCATCGGCTCCTCAAGGGCACGGCGCAGGATATTGACACCGGTGAGGATGTCGCCTTCCGCCTTCACATCGTCGAGTATCTTGACGGCGTTGACGAGCGAGACGCCGCCACCGGGGACGATGCCCTCCTCAACCGCCGCACGGGTGGCCGAGAGCGCGTCCTCGACGCGGTGCTTCTTCTCCTTCAGTTCGGTCTCCGTCGCCGCGCCAACCTTGATGACCGCAACACCGCCACTGAGCTTCGCCAGCCGCTCCTGCAGCTTCTCGCGGTCGAAGTCGGAGGTCGTCGTCTCGATCTGCGCGCGGATCTGCTCGATCCGGCCCTTGATCTCGTCGTCCGAACCGGCGCCATCC
>JBPCPB010000221.1:0-3043 GCA_050999735.1 Thermomicrobiales bacterium
TGCGGTTCGAGGATCGCCGCTTCGACGGAGGCAATCGAATCAATGACGAGCCGCCGGATACCGAGGCGTTCGACATGCTCGCGCAGCATCGCCGCGAACACGTCCACTTCGAGTTCGACCGGCGCGAGGCAGAGGAGCGATACTTCTCCGCGCGCGACAGCGCCGCGGAGACCGAGGCCGAAATTCTCCGCATTGAGGGAGAGTTGCTCCGCGCTCTCATTGAAGCAGATAAAAAGTCCCGGTTCGCCTGCCGCCACGCCTGCCATCACGAAATGGAGCGCGGTCAGCGTCTTTCCCGCGCCGGGACTACCGGCGAGAAATGTCACCGTCCCCCGGTTCACCCCACCACGGAGCATTTCGTCCAATTCAGGCAAGCCAAGCGGAGCACGGTCGAGACCAACGGTATAGTTCGCCGTTCGGTAGACCGCTTCGTGGCGCGGATAACAGGTGATTCCATCGCCGGTGATCGCCAGGGAGTGCAGGCCGTTCAGATGATTCATTGCCCGCAGTTTCTGCACCTCGATGTGACGGCGATGCCGGACGCCCCACAGCGTGTTGTGCAGCGTGATAATGCCGTCCGCGACGGTCAACGCACTTGAATCGCTCTGCTGGCCGGGCATCGCTTCGAGCGTCACGAGCGTCGTCACTTCCAGAAGCGCGAGCCGGGTGCGCACTTCGTAGAGGAAGAGCCGCACATCACGCTCCGCACCGGCGAATCCCGCGATCCCTCGGAAACCATCGAGGACGATGAGCGAGGCATCTTCCGCACGGACAATTTCGATGATCGCATCCGCCGTCGCCGGTAACCCATCCCGTAGGAGTGTTTGAATACTAAGAAAGCGGACCCGGCTCCCGACGAGCGACTCGTCAAAAAACGAGAACTGGCGGAGCGATGTCAGCAGTTGTTCGTGCGATTCGGAGAGTGCGGTGAGAATCAGCACACGCTTTCCCTGCCGCGCCTGCTCCACCGCGATCTGTTGGGTAAGAATTGTCTTCCCCACCCCCGGCCTGCCGAGAAAGATAATCATCGAGCGAAGCGGGATGCCTCCGCCAAGAATTTCATCCAGCCCCGCGACATGCGTCGGTACGACAGGAACCACGCGCCACTTCCCTCCCCACCCCAAAGCACGACACGCATTGCTCCCGCTCACGCGCCGGGTCATCAACTTGGAAAGCATGCGCAAGATTGATGCCGCTGTCAGCAATGAGTACCGGATTACGAAGCATTAGGCTATGTTCTTTTGCGATGGAAGTCGCGTGATACCTGCGTAGGGGCGATGCTTGAATCGCCCTCTTACGATGTCTGGGCACTCTGGGGAAGGTGCGGATGATCCGGGAAGGCGATTCAAGCATCGCCCCTACGGATGAATGGCAGCGTCCTTCGACGTGGCTACCGTGAAGGAATGTTACTCGCTACTCGTTACTACCCAAGTTGCGGCAAAATGTCGCGGATATCGAGGGCGCGGCAGGTCATCATTGGGGTATCGCGGAGGGTGTAGGCGCTTGCCTCGGTCTCCCGCAACGCGGCGACGAGATCGAGGAAGTCCTGCGGGTAGTCGCTCTCGAAGGCAACGACCCATTCCTGGTCGTCGAGGCCAAAGGAGTAGGTGGTGTTCAGTTTCACCGACGGATACCCCTGACCCACCTCGATATGCTCGCGCATGATCGCCTGCCGCGCGTCGAGCGAGAGCGCGAACCACGCGCGCGTCTTCACGAAGGGATAGACAAAGAGGTACTTCCGACCACCTGGCTCGATCGTCAGGCGGTTCGACTCGCTGTCGCGGTCTTTCGGGTCCACGTACTGCGAGCGGCGCGTCATCGAGAGGTAGGCGTAGGGTGTTGTCAGGTAGCGACCAAAGCCCGTGCCGTTCAGTTTCGCGGCGAAGATCTGGAAGTCATCGAGTTCGTACGAGACCTGCCACAAAAGGAAATCGGCATCCGCCCGTAACCCGACGCAGGAGTACGAACGGAGGAGTATCGTCGGGGTCGTCGCGTCAATGAGCGCGAGGAATTCGGCGTATCCGCGCGCGCGGTCAGTTTCGGGCAGGCGGCGCCATGCCGGGTCAACGCGATAAAAGGCGAAGCGGACGTATTGGCGGCGCGTTGGCGCCTTGGCGGCGGTTGCCGGTGTGGGGGCAGCGATCGGAGCGGCGGTCGGGGTCATCTCTCACTCCTATGTGGTCTAGCGTGCGAATGGGCTGCGGGCGCGCCACGTTGCGCGCTCCCGTCAATGATACCACCGGGCGGAATGGTGATAGGCTATGCGCGTTATTGGCAGAGATGGGCACAGAATGCATCACCGATCAGAGGAGGAGACCCGCATGGCCGACACCCCCGCATCCGTACCAGACACTACCGCGCCGAGCCGCGCAATGACGATTCTCGCCCACCCGGACGACGCCGAGTTCGGCTGCGGCGGCACGCTGGCGACCTGGGCGCGCCAGGGCACGGAGATCACGATGGTCATCGTCACGGACGGCTCAAAGGGCAACGACGATCGCGCGATCACGCCGGAGCAACTCGTCGCTATGCGCACCGAGGAGCAGGCACGGGCCGCGCGCGCCCTCGGTGTCACTCATGTCGTCAACCTCGGCTACGAGGATGGCGTCCTCCAGCCGACAATCGCCCTTCGGCGTGACATTGCGCGCGTGATCCGCCAGTACAAGCCGGACGTCATCATCACTGGTGACCCGGATAACCGCTTCGGTGGCGATTTCTACATCAATCACCCGGATCATCGCGCGGCGGCGGAAGCGGCGCTCTACGGTATCTTCCCGGCGGCGGACAACTTCAATTTCTACCCCGAGTTGCTTGCCGAAGGATGGGAGACGCACAAAGTCAAGGAAGTCTGGATCGAAGCGTGGGGCGGCGGCACGACCTTTGTGGATGTCACCGAGGCGATGGATGCCAAGATCGCCGCGCTGGCGGAGCACAAGAGCCAGTTCGACATCAAGGATGTCGAGCCGTTCGTGCGCCAGTGGACGGAAGAGACCGGCAAAAAGCACGGCGTCGCCTTCGCCGAATCGTACCGCAAGATCATCCT
>JBPCPB010000235.1:0-21197 GCA_050999735.1 Thermomicrobiales bacterium
CGATTGACGAGGTGCAGTACCTGCAGAAGATGTATCAGCAGCACCCGGAGGTAAAGAACTACTACGACGCGCTGGGCGCGCACCCCGGCTCGAACTGCAACCCGCCGGACAACTCCTGGCCGGACAACCCGGCGACGAACCCGTGCGGCACCGACCCGGATGGCACGCGTTCCTACACGACGAATAACGCGTTCTACTTCAAGCGCATCCTCGAAGTCCGCGCCGCGATGGAGCAGAACGGCGAGGGCGACAAGAAGCTGTGGCTGACAGAGACCGGCTGGGATAGCAGCGCGAACCCGCCGGATGCCTACAAGTATGCGCGCTCTGTCTCTGACCAGCAGCAGGCGCAATACCTGACCGAGGCATTCGCGCTCGGCAAGTCGTACCCGTGGATGGGCATGATGTTCGTCTGGAACCTCAACTTCCAGGTAACGACGAGCGGCCCGAGCGATGAGAAGTACGGCTGGGGCGTGGTGAACAGCGACTGGTCGCCGCGTGCGGCATACAACGCGCTCGCCACAATGCTCAAGTAAGGACCCAACCACCCTCTGGGTGATACGAGGATTGAGGCGGGGAGCGAGCTACGGCTCGCTCCCTTTTCCGCACCGACAATACGACGTTTGGCTCCCCTCTCCATCGCCGCACGGCTCTCTCTATGCCGTGACCTCCGGGCGATGGCTCCGTACGAGAGGGGCCAGGGGTGAGGAAAAAGGCAGCCAGCCGGTGAACGCCGCTCCTCCGGTCGCCTCATTCGCAGCCGTCAGGTCGCCGCCATGCGCGCGCAGGATGCGTCGGGCGATGGCGAGGCCGAGACCCGCTCCGCCCGTCTCCCGGTTCCGCGACGCTTCACCCCGGTAGAGCGGCTCGAAGAGGTGCGGCAGGTCAGATGCGGCGATCCCCGGCCCCGTATCCGCGACGGTGAAGATAAGACGATCCGCTCCCCTCTGGCACCGCACCGCGATGCTGCCCCCCGGCGGGGTGTGGCGGAGCGCGTTGTCCAGCAGGTTCTCCACCGCGCGCTCGATGAGGTGCGCGTCACCCGCGAGCGTCGGGCAATCATCCGGCCCATCGCGTTCGACGGTCACGCCCTTTGCGCGCGCCCGTGGCCGCAAGTCATCCACGGCCCGATCGAGGAGTGGCCCGAGTGCCATCTGTTCCCGGCGCAGCGTCTGTTCCAGATACTCCGCCTTCGTGTAGGCGAAGAGATCGTCCACAAGCCGGTCGAGTTGATCCGCTTTCTGCCGGCAGACCGCGACGTATCGCGCGGTTTTTTCCGGGGAGGTCGCAAGCCCCTGCTCCAGCCCCACGAGTGAGCCGCGCAAGGTGAACAACGGGGTGCGCAGGTCGTGGGCAATGGCGCCAACGAAAAAGCGCCGCTCCTCCTCCAGTGCCGCCTGCCGCCCGATCAACTCTCTCAGCCCATCGCCCATCGCCTGAAAGGCCGCGCGCACCGCCGCGATCTCTTTCACGCGCGATTCCGGCAAGGCGAAATCCAGATTGCCGCCCGCGATCCGCCGCGCCGCCTGCCCCATCGCTTCGAGCGGTTTCACGACGGATCGGCGCATCTGCCAGCCGGCATTGAGAATGGCAAGCACCAACGCGATCGTCGCTGCCGCACGCGCCAAACCGTCATCGTGTTGCGGGGCGAACAGTTCCACCGTTCCCTGCGTCTGACCGCCCTCCACGACCATTGTCTGCTGGCTCGGATGCGCTCCGGACCACCAGCCCTGATGATTCCTGGCCCCGACGTGGCCAGCGCTGAAGACCTCGCCGCCGGACGGATCGCGGATCACGACCCCTGCATTGAGCGTGCTCAGCGTGTCACGGATGGAGGCTTGCCATTGCGGGTCGCGCCAGCGGGCCGCGTTCTCCGCGATTTCCCGTTGGGCGGCGCCGAGCGCCGCATCCTGTTGCTGCGTCTGTTGCGATTGCACGACGCGGCGGTCGAGCAGGTCCGTGACTCCATAGGTCAGCGTGGGCAAGACGAAAAAGGTCAGCATCCCCACGATCATGTACTGGCGGATGCCGAGCATCTTCATTGCTTCTTACCCTCGAAGCGGTACCCGACGCCCCAGATATTGACGATCAGCCGGGGAGCGCTCGGGTCCGCTTCGATCTTCTCCCGGATCCGACCGACGTGGACCGTGACCGTATGCCGGTCGCCCGCACCGCCCCAGAAATGTTCGAGTAGTTGCTCGTAGGTGAAGACCTGACGCGGATGCTCGGCGAGCAGGCAGAGGATTTCGAACTCTCGTGGGGTGAAGGAGACGGGTATGCTATCCACGCGGACCTCGCGCGCCCGCGCATCCAATACCAGCCGCCCGTAGTCCAGCACGGCGTCCTGGGCAGACTCCTGCCTGCCGGAGCGGCGCAGCACTGCCTTGACGCGCGCCACCACTTCCGGCGGCGTGGCGGACTTGACGATGTAATCATCGCCGCCCAACCCAAGCCCGCGAATTTTGTCCAAATCCTCGCCCCGCGCGCTCAGGAACAGGATCGGCACGTCACTTGTTCCGCGGACTCGTCGGCAGAACTCGAAGCCGCTCTCCCCCGGCATCATGATGTCGAGCAGCATGCAGTCCACCGGCGTCCGATCGAGGATAGCGGCGGCTCCTCGCGTGTCGAGCGCACTCTCGACACGGAAGCCGTCGGCCTCAAGAAAGTCCCGCATCATTTCCACGATGGCCGCGTCGTCGTCCACGACCAGCACCGTTCTGCCATCCCCCATGGAGACACCCTCCAATCAGCATCCGGTATGAGCCGGTAACGCGCCTTCGTTATCGCACGTCGCCGTTATTGTCCCATGCCCCGACGGGCATGGGGAGGGTTCGTCCGCATCCGTGACCAGATTGTAGATGCTCCGTGCGCGTTCCGTGACTTTTTGCCACATGGGATCGTGATTTTCGCGATGCATGATGGAGATGCGCTTCCGGATTTGGCCGGACACGGGCGCGATACATGATACGCGAGGAGCATGTGCAATGAGAAATGTCGTCTCCAGGATTCATGGTGGTCTGGCTTGGGTGATTCTCGTCGCGGTCATCGCGCAATTCTTCTTCGCGGGGCTTGGGGTCTTCGGGGCGGCAGGCTTCGGCGCGCACAAGGTGACCGGCTACCTGGTCGAGGCCGCGTCGCTGGTGCTGCTCGTGCTCGCGCTCGTCGGCAGTCGGGGACGCAGGACGATCGGGCTGTCGGCCTTACTGTTCGCACTGACCGTCGTGCAGGGCCTCCTTCCCAGCGGCCCGGCCCTGGTCGCCGCGTTCCACCCACTCAATGCGGTGGCGATCCTGCTTGTCGCTCTCGTGCTCGCACGGAGAACGGCGGCGGTTGACGCACCGGCTCACTCCGCTCGCTCTACCGCGACACTCGGAAGCGCCCGCTAAATCGTGCGTGCGATGGAGCGCGCATAACAGACAAGGAGAAAGCGTATGGCACGGACTGGTCAGGTCATCATCAACCCGCTCACGGGCGAGCGCATTACGTTTCTCAAGACGGCACGGGAGACGCGAGGAAAACTCCTGCGGTTTGACTGTCGGGCGCCATCGCGCGGGGCACGGCTGCCCGCGCACATTCACGAAACCGCCGAGGAGCGGTTTGCGGTCCTCTCCGGCGCCCTGGGTGTGATGCGGGGCGGGCGAGCATATGTGCTGCACGCGGGCCAGGGCATCGTGGTACCCGCGACGGTCAAGCATCAGTGGTGGAACGCTGGCGACGAAGCGGTGCATTTCCGCGTCGAGATCCGGCCGCCGCACGGATTTGAGGCCGCATTGGAAATGGCCTGTGACCTCGCGCGGCACGGTAAGATGACGCGCGGGTGCATCCCGAAGAATCCCTTCGACCTCGCATATCTCGGCCGTCTTTCGGAATCGTATCTGCCCACGGTACCCGTGATCGTGCAGAAGTCGGCGCTGGCGGCCATTGCCTCGGTGGGCTGGCTGCTTGGCTATGAACCAGAAGCCGTAACGGATCACATGCACGCACGGCATCGTGCCAGCACGCTCGCTGTTTCGTGAGAGGCCACAGGGGATCCAAAATGCGCGGTGGGATGGCAGTTCGCTGCGATTGCTCGCGTGAGAGGTGATTCGTATGAAAGAAGAGACAGAAAAGACATCTGAACAGATACTCCTGCAGATTGGGGCGGTGTGCGCGATCCTCGGCTCGGTCATCCAGGTGGCTGCCGGTACCGGCTTCGGCAATCGCACGGTGGGCGCCAGCGCCGAATCCGTCCTGCGTTACATCGCCGCACGTCCGGATTGGTACTGGCCAACCGTGCATTTGGGCTTCATTTTCGGCGCCCTCCTTTGGGTCGGCGCGCTGATCGCCCTTGCCGGCTCACTCACGCAGGGTATCAGTTGGGCGCTCGGTCGGCTCGGAGTCGCAGGCATCATCGTGGGCGCTACTATCCATATCGTCGCCTCATCCATCAATGGATTCGGTCTCACGGCGGTGGCCCATGCCTGGGCGGTGGCGCCGGCGTCCGAACAGGCGAGCCTGCTGCGTGCTGGCGATACGCTGCTCTGGATTGAGGGCGGCGCCTGGGCGGGCGCGATCAGTTTCTTCCACGGCGTGCCTTTCATCCTCTTTGGTTTGGCGGTGGCACTCAGCCGACGCTATCCCGCCTGGCTCGGCTGGGTCGGCGCCGTCGGTGGCTCCGGCTCACTCGTCCTCGGAACGATGATGTTCCTTGGCAGGCCGGAGATGCTGTACGTCGCGTTCGCCATCGTTGTGAGTGTGTGGATGGTGGCAATGGGCGTTCTCATGTGGCGTCGCGCGGATGCGATGGGGGACGTTCGGTGGACGGTAGCGGCGGCAACGCAAACGATAGCAATACAAGGAGCGACAGATGTACACGGATCACACTGATGACTTGCGCGGGCGTAGTGGCGGCGCTCGTGACCGGCGCATGCGCGCCTCCGACGCGGATCGCGAGGCGACGGCGAACGTGCTTCGACGGCACTACACGGATGGGCGGCTGGACGCGCAGGAGTATGACGAGCGGATTGAGCGCTGCTACGCGGCTAAGACGCTGGCGGAATTGGACGAACTCTTCGGCGACCTGCCGCGTGTGGAAACACGGGAACCGGAGCCAGCCCACGTACATCATGCATATCGCCCACCGTGGCGGCTTGCGGTAGTGGCGCCCGTTGTAATCGCGCTCATTGTGGTCTGCGCGCTGACGGGTGCACACCTTTTCTGGCTGGCGTGGCCGCTGTTTTTCTTCTTCCTCGGCCCGTTCGGTCTCTTCGGCTGCTGGCGCCGCACCGGGCAAGATCGGTGGCGCGGGGATGGGACGACATCCGTATAACGCCGGACATACCCACCCCCTTCCTGGTACGGGAAGGGGGTATTTCCTCGCCCCTGCGGCTACGTCTGGAACGTCACCGTAGCGAGGATCGCTTGAATATCATTGTAGTTCGGCATCGGGCTGGCGTCGGCGAGCGCGATGAAGGTGTATTCCTTCCCGTTGTGGAAGACGACGGCGATGATACTGGAGAAGGGTGTCCCGTTCTGCCGCGTGCCGGTAATCAGATATGCCTTGGCCGGTTCACCGCCGATTTTCGTATCGAGGGGAGAAAGTTCATTCGCCACATTGCCGCCCGCGAGTTGAGCGCGCGCCGCGTTGATGAAGATGCCGAGTTCGCTATCGAGGGTGGCTGGCGGCCCCGGTTGATCGTCAACCTGTATCACGAGTTGCTGCGTCGGCGCGGGGCCAATGAGCGTCACGCGCGGCGGCCCGGTGGTAACAGGCGTCGTGTCCCGCTGCCAATTGGCCGGGTAACTGAGGGCAACCAAACCCTTGAGGAGGAGGAACTGCGGGCCGACGCCGGGTACCCCGCCGGATCCGGCCGGTGGCGCGGTAGCCGCGCTGTTCGCATAGCGCCAGGCGAAGTAATGCTGGCCGATGTTGCCCATCTCAACCTTGAAGGCATCGGGGTTGCTCGGGGTATAGGTGAGCACGCGCCGCTCGAAGACCTGGATCATGACGTCCTTCGGCGCGCCGCCGACATTCACTGTCGCGCGGAACGGTTCCGAAATCGCGTAGCCAATCGTTGGGAGACCTGCCTTCGCACGATAATCCGCGAACCCGGCGGCGACGTTATGCTGCGTCGTGCTATCGTACGCACCGATCTGCATCGCCGGGTCCGGGACGGCGGCATCGGTCGTGCCAACAGCGCCATCTCCCCCGATTACGGTATTGACCGGCACGCCGGGCCTGCTCGTGGCGGGTTGGAGGAGCGCCGCGCCCTTGCTCGCCAGCCCCGCGTAGGTCGGGGCCGGGTTGTCGGCATCGCCCGCGATGGAAATAGTCGGCGGCGCCTGGTTCTGGAA
Source organism: Thermomicrobiales bacterium (assembly GCA_050999735.1). Taxonomy (GTDB): domain Bacteria; phylum Chloroflexota; class Chloroflexia; order Thermomicrobiales; family JALYUS01; genus JALYUS01. The sequence continues at coordinate 6,331 of JBPCPB010000235.1, forward strand.
GGAGGTATCGCCGGTCTGGATGCGGCCCGTGATGATCTCAGTCGCGAGGAGACCATTCGTCACCGCGCCGTTGGTCAGTTCCATCCGCCCCTTGTCGAAGTATTGGACGAGACGCTGCCCGCCGCTCGCTTCTTTGTACGCCTCCTGCTGGCCGTCCTTCGCCGTTTCGAGCGGGCCCCAGAAGTTCGGCGTCACCGCTTCTCCGGCTTGCCATTGCGCCTGGAATGCCGGATTCGCGAATGCTGATGCCGCTTGCGCACCGGTGGAGAGCGTCACAAGTGTCATGACCAGCGCCGCCACGAAGATGACCCGGATGCGATGCATGCTTCCCCTCTTTCCCACTCCACGCCGATCCGCCGCAATCGGCGTGACAATACCGGAATCGTCTCTATCTGTCGAGCAGCAAGCAGCGCGAGGAGTAGGAAATCGGCGGAACGCTTGCGATAATGCCCGGACATTCGCGGCTTTCTCGTTCTGTCTACTCAAGGAGGCGCCATGAAAGGATTCATCGGTATCGGCCACATCGCGATCCGGGCGCGGGATCTCGACCCGATGCTCGATTTCTACACGCACACGCTCGGCTTCGCGGAGATGTTCCGCCTCCATCAGGAGAATGGCGACCTGATGCTCGTCTACGTCCGCGTCACCGAGACGCAGTATCTGGAGTTCTTCCCGAACGGCACCGGCGATGGCCCCGCGCCGCGCGAAGCGGTCGGCCTCAACCATGTCTGCCTCACGGTGGACGATCTCGACGCGGTCGTCGCGCAACTCACCGAACGCGGCGTCCCGCTCACCCGTCCCTTGATTACTGGCAAGGACGGCAACCGCCAGGCCTGGATCGAGGACCCGGATGGCAATCGTCTCGAATTGATGGAGATGTCCCCCACCTCTAAACAAGCCGAAGCCCTCGCCCGGCTGAAGATGGGGAACTGAAGCACAGAGGACGCAGAGAGCACAGAGTACACAGAGAGGAACGAAAGAAATAACCTCTCTTTCTCTGTGCCCTCTGCGTTCTCTGTGCTTGCGTCGTCTCCCTACGAATAATAGGCGGGGGATTTTTTGAGGGTTTGCCATTGCGCGGGGTCGTGACCGTGGATGATGAGGGTGACGCCTTCGCGGGCGGCGAGGTCCATCAGTTTGCGCGTGCTGGCGCGAGTATCCGCCTCATCCATGTCGGCGGGGCCGATGGTGCGGGTATCCGGGTCACGCTGATCCATACGGGGGATGGCGTCAATCGCCAGCAGCACCGGCCCGGTCTCCGGCAGCCGGACGAGGACGGACTGATGCCCCGGCTTGTGACCGGTTGACGCGATTAACTCGATGCCGGGCAGCAGTTTGGTGTCGCCATCCACCGTGCGGTAGTGGAGGCCGGGCGCGTCCCAATGCGCGCGCGTCGCCTGGAAGCGGGGATGTTCCCGCGCCACCTCCAGATGCTCCTTCTGGATAATAATCTCGCTGTCCGGGAACTCGTCAATGCCGCCGGCATGGTCGCCATCGAGATGCGTCGCGACAAGATAGCGAATGTCGCGCGGGGCGAGGCCGAGCGCGGCCAGTTGGTTGACGACGTAATCCGCCTCGTCAACCTTCGGCCCTGGCTCAGTCGTCTGTTTGTATGCGCCGATCATCTCCTTGCCGAAGCCGGTGTCCACGAGGACATTCGTGCCGTCGTCTGTCTGAATCAGGTAGCCGGGATAGGGGTTGCCGTTCGTCGAGTTGACGCCGTAAACGAAGAGATATAGTCGCATGGGTGACTCCTTTGTTCGATGTTCGCAGTTCGATGTTCGCAGTTCGAAGCAGGAACCGGACTTTCTCCGAACTCCGAACATCGAACCTCGAACTTCCCTACGGATGATCCGTCGTCTTTTGTCCCCGCAGTTGCGCGATGGCGGCGAGTTGCTCCTTCCCATGGTCCGCCAGCGCCTCTCGCCATGATGGGACATACGGGCGCAGTGTGTCGAGGATCGTCTCGGTAATCACGAGGTCGCGGAACCACTTCTTGTCTGCCGGAACGATATACCAGGGTGCGCCCTTCGTGCTGCATCTGCTCAGAGCGGCCTCGTACGCTTCTTGATACTCATCCCACTTTTCGCGCTCGACCCAGTCGCCCGGCGCGAGTTTCCATGCTTTGATCGGCTTTTTCTCCCGCGCCAGCAGCCGCTTGCGCTGCTCGTCTTTGCTGATATAGAGGAAGAATTTGAGGATAATCGTGCCACTCTCCGCCAGCAGGCGCTCGAAGTGATTGATGGCGTCGTACCGCCGCTCCCAGACCGCCTGCGGGTCGAGATTGTGGACGCGCACGACGAGCACGTCCTCGTAGTGCGAGCGGTTAAAGATGCCGATCGTCCCCTTTGCGGGCGCGCAGGGATGGACGCGCCAGAGGAAATCGTGCGCGAGGTCGGCGGGCGTTGGCTCCTTGAAGGTGACGACATCGCACCCCTGCGGGTTAATGGGCGCCATGACGTGCCGGATTGTGCCGTCCTTGCCGCTCGTATCCATCCCTTGCAGAACGATCAGCACGCTTTGCCGCGCCGCACCGTAGAGTAGTTCCTGCATCTCCGCGAACTCGTCCCGCCGCTTGGCGATCCGCGCCTTCGCTTTCTTCCGCGTGATGTCTCCCGTATCGGCGGGATCGTGATCGCGCAAGCGCACCTCTGTTCGGGGCGGGACGCGGAACGCTCGTGCATCATCGTGCGCCATTGAGGTAATCGCCTCCTTTCCGCTCAGTAGCGCAGTATAGCGCACAAAGGTGATACCCTAACCCCCCGACCCCCTTCCCTAAAAGGAAGGGGGAGCGAACCTCCGAGAGATCAGAGCGTTCAGGGAACATTCGGATACTGAACATGAGTCACCCCCTCCTTTTAGGGAGGGGGCGGGGGGTAGGTTCTTGACCAAGCGCGATTTTCTGAAACTGACGGATCTCTCCCGCGCGGAGGCATATACCGTCTTCGATCTGGCGGCCCGGCTTAAGGCGGCGCCGAAGGGGAGCCACACGCATCTGCTTGCGGGGCGGGCGGTCGCCGTCATTCTGGAAAAGCCGAGCCTCCGGACGCGCGGCTCCTACAATGTCGGCATCGCGCAACTCGGCGGCTATCCGCTCTCGATCGGTGATGAGATGCAACTCGGCGCGCGCGAGCCAATCCGGGATGGCGCGCGTGTTCTGGCGCGCTATTGTGATGCGATAGTGTACCGCACCTTCGGGACCGATCGGTTGCTTGCGATGGCGACCGCGCCGGTGCCCGTCGTCAATGCCCTGACGGACGACGGGCAGCCCGGCCAGATTCTCTGCGACATGTTCACGATTATCGAGGCATTTCAGGCGATGGAAGAACCAAAGAGGCCGACGCTCGCCGACTGCCGGATCGCCTTTATCGGCAATGGGACGTCGAACACCGCCCGCTCGTTGATGGAAGCCGCGCGGCTGTTCGGCTTCCATCTCACGGTCGCTTCGCCGGAGGGGTACCGGCCGCCAGCGGATGAGATCGCCGCCACTGGCGAGCATGTGATCTTTCGCTCCTCACTGACGGCGGTGCGGGACGCGGATGTCATCTACACTGATGTCTGGAAAGACATGGGCCAGGAGATGGACCCGGCCATCATGCGCGCGACCTTCGCGGATTGGACGGTGGACACGGAACTCGTCGCCGTCGCGCCGCCGCACGCGATTGTGCTGCACTGCCTGCCGGCGCATCGCGGCGAGGAGATCAGCGATGACGTGATCGAGGGGCCGCGCTCCCACGTCTGGGATCAGGCGGAGAACCGCCTCCATGTTCAGAAGGCGCTGCTCTGCTTCCTGCTCGGCGTCGGGGATCGGGTGCCGTAGCGTCACGCGTTGATTGCGCGACGGAGATATTCGCCGTGCCGTTCGATTTCTCCAATGGCGAGATATTCGATCAGTTGCGCGACGCTTGCCGCGTGACCGCCGACCATCGGCGTCGCCGTGCGGGCGAGTTGCTCATCGCTCAGTCCCCGATATGTCCGGGCTGCCATTGCGCCGTTCTCTCGCAGGAGCGCGATCGCCTCCGCCTTCGTGACGTTCGCGAACGCCTCGGCGTGGCGCGCATTCATCGCGTCCAGCGTCTCCGGCGCCATCGGTGGATGCGGATGTCCCTCCGCGATGTCCCGGATCACGTCCGCGATGGCCGCCTCATTCGCCGCAATGTGGTGTGCCTGCACGCCGACTGTCCATCCCGTGTCCGCGCAGACCGCCCGCCATTGCTGGGGCGAACATCCCTCAATCGTCGCAATCAGCGCACCGTGCGCCTGCTGGAATCGCCAGGCGAGTGCCCGCGCCCGCGCGCTCGTCGCGCCCTCCGTCGGCGGCTCCGGTCGGCTCCCCTCCTCGCCGTGGATCGTCTCGACGTGGTATCTCGCGTGGATGTCCAACATCTTCTCCATGTCTGGCGCGGCGCCCGGTGGGAAGGCCGCGCCCAACTCCCGCAGGAAATCCACCGAATCGGCGGCGCCGACGACCAGCATCGCGCTCCGCGTCGGGCTGACGTTCTCGAAGCGGTGCGACGCGCCGCCGGGCGCATGGAAGATCGCGCCGGGGCCACCCCGGAAAGTCGAGACCCCGTTGGCGTCCCGCTGGGTGAACGCGAACTCGCCGGAGAGGACGTAGAAGGTCTCGTTGCCGGGATGCGCGTGCATCGGTGGCCCACCACCCGGCGCGACACTGCCCGTGACGATTGCGTACACGCCCGCCGTCTCCGCGCCGCCGACTTTGACAAAGAATTCCTCATCGAAGATCCGCACGCGCTCACCCTCTTCGGGCAGCACATAGGAGCAGCCAATTTCTGTCACGGTCGTCGTTGCCATCGTGATTCCTCCTCATGTTGAATACGGTCAATCGGGTTTCTGTCTGTGTCAGTAAGATCGCTCAGGGCAGCGTGCGCATGTCCTGCGGCGTGGTGCCGGGGGGCGAGAACTCGGCCCCGTACCGCGGCGCCAGGGCGCGCAGTCGCTCCGGGTCCGGCGGGCCGACGCGCCCGGCTGGCAGTTCCATCGCCTCGGCGGGCCTGCCTAATGTCTGGAAGAAGGTCTCCATGCCTGCCGGCGAAAAGATGATCAGGAACTCCGCCTCGTCCGACTCCACCTGGAAGGTGTGCCAGATACCGGGCGGCGTGCGGACAAAGTCGCCGTCCGTGGCGACGAGTTCCTCGCCCGCGACCCAGAAACGCAGCTGGCCGCGAATGATGTAGAAGTCTTCGGGGCCATGCCGGTGCGGCGCGGGCGGTGTGAATCCCTTCTGCATGCGCCAGCGCAGCAATGCGTAGTGTCCCCCGGTCATCGCGGCGGTCGCCAGCGAATTGATCAGGGCGCTTCCGTACCAGAGGGAGTTCTCGAGGTTTGGTCGGGCGAAGATGGGAGCGGTATCTGTCGGTGTCGTCATGATGGGGCCTCCATTCCTGCTTGATCCAATCCGCGCCGCCGTGTCGTGCGGCATGGACTCAGTCTGCCGGATCGCGCTTCCCGATCCCACACGCAACCCACGCAACGAGCCACGCATTGCCGCACGCATTGCACGCGCGAGACAGGCCGCGCCCGTGGAAGCGAAAAACCGGGGAATTCCCTAGTAGTATTCTGATTCCCTCCTATGTACCATGATGAATGCGAGCAACAGATGGGGAAGGAAGACGGAGCCGCTCGCCCTCGCCTGCAAGAAATCGGAGAATGCAATGACTGAAGAGAAGCAGATCGTTGACGTACCGGGTCTCTTTGATTCCCGCCCGCTCGGCTACGTGCAGTGCGTAACCGCAGGCAACTTCGTCTTTGTGGCGGGGCAGGCGGGATTGGATGAGCGGTTGCAGATCGTCTCGCCCGAGTTTGCCCCCCAGGCACGGCAGGCGCTCATGAATGTCCGCCACGCGCTTGAGGCAGCGGGCGCTGGCCCGGCGGATGTCACCGCCGTGACGGTCTACCTGACCGACATGGGCAACCTGCGAGCATTCGGGGCGATCAGGCAGGAGGTGATGGGAGAGATGCAGGCGACGAGTACGGCGGTGGAGGTGTCGAAATTGGCGATACCCGGCATGCTGGTCGAGGTGACGGTAATGGCGGTCCGGTCGGAGCGATAGGAGGGAAAGCGGCGGTAGAAAACCGTACGGACGTTTCGCTTTCATCGGTGTAGTATAGTATGCGAGTAATGAAATAATGTGCCGACGACGAAGGGTCTGGGCAATGTCGAACGCTCCGCCTTCTTTTGCTCTCTTGCTGAGACGATACCGTGCCGCCGCCGGACTGACACAGGACGAACTCGCGGAGCGGTCGGGCCGCAGCGCGCGCGGGATCAGCGATCTCGAACGCGGTGCGCGGGAACGACCGCACCGCGATACCGTCGAGATGGTCGCCGATGCGCTCGATCTCTCTGCCGAGGACCGGGCGATCCTCAGCGCGGCAGCACGCGCCCGCGATCCCGTAAACGTGCTGGTCACGCTGCCCGATCCACCGACGAATCTCCCGGCTCCCCTCACCGCGCTCATTGGTCGGGACGATGACACGCGGGCGGTCTGTCAGTTACTCAATCGGGCCGATGCCCACCTCGTCAATCTCACCGGCCCGGGCGGCGTCGGCAAGACGCGACTCGCGCTCCAGGTCGCTGCCGACCTGCACCCGCGCTTCCCGGACGGCGTCTTCTTCGTTTCGCTGGCGGCGCTGCGCGATCCGGGTCTTGTGCTCGCCACCATCGCGCATACGCTGGGCTTGTCGGATACGAGCAACGCGCCGCCGCTGGCACGGTTGATTGCTCACCTGCGCGCGAAGCGACTGCTGCTCGTGCTCGACAACTTCGAGCACCTGCTTGCCGCCGCGCCCGTCGCGAGCGACCTGCTCGCCGCCTGCCCCGATTTGAAGGTGCTGACAACCAGCCGGGCACTGCTCCATCTCTCCGGCGAGCATGAGTACGCCGTGCCGCCGTTGGCGCTACCCGATCCACACCAGTCGGCGGACATTGCGCGGCTGCCCCGAATCCCGGCGGTGGCGCTCTTTCTGGAGCGTCTCGCGGCGATTTCTCCCGGATTCGCGCTCACCGAGACGGAAGCGCCTGCCATCGCGGCGATTTGCCAGCGCGTGGACGGCCTGCCACTGGCAATCGAACTCGCGGCTGCTCGTGGCAAGTACCTGACGGTGCGGGAACTGGCGGCGCGCCTCGATCGGCGGTTGCAGATTCTCACCCACGGCCCGCGCGACCTCCCGCTTCGCCAGCAGACGCTGCGCGATACGATTGCCTGGAGTTACGACCTCCTGATGTCCGATGAACAGCGGCTCCTCCGCTGGCTCTCCGTCTTCGTTGGTGGCTGGACGATGGAGCGCGCGGAGGCGCTGTACCGTGGCGATAATGGCTGGCCGATCTCGGTCATGGACGGGCTGGCCGCGCTCGTGGACAGCAGTCTCGTCCGGGTCGAACGAGGCGCTGACGGCCGCACACGCTACGGGATGCTTGAGACGATCCACGAGTTCGCTGTGGAACGACTCACCGCGAGCGACGAGGCGGAGGCTGTTCGCCGTCGCCACGCCGACGTGATGCTCGCCTTCACGGACGAAGCGGAGCGAGGATTGCAGAGTGGCGAGCGGACGGTGTGGTCACACGCCTCAATCGCGGAACTGGACAATGTGCGCGCGGCGCTGCGCTGGTCGCTCGACCGGGACGAGGCCGAGCGCGCCCTGCGGATCGTCGGCAATCTTGACTGGTTCTGGGATGCGGTCGGGCGCGATGGTGAGGGATGGGCGTGGAGCAAGGCCGCGCTGGCGAAGGAAAATGCGGATCGAGACGGTTGGGGGTATGCACGGGCGTTGTCTGCCGCGGGTCAACTCGCATGGAATATGGGCGAGTTCGCGCAATCAGTCCAACTACTCACGGAAAGCATCGCGCGTTTCCGGGCGTTCGATGATCGCCGCAGCCTGGGGCAGGCGCTCATGCAACTGGGATTGACGACGCTTTATCAGGGAGACAAGCAAGCGGGGCGTCAATTTGTCGCTGAGAGCGTCGCGGTATTCGAGACGGTGGACGATCCTTGGGGCCTCGGTCTGGCGCTCTTCGTACTTGGTGAGGTGTTGCTTGCGCACGACATGGGTGCAGCGCGTTCATCCTACGAGCGCAGTCTTGCCCTCTTTCGTTCGGTGGGCGATCCGTGGGGGATCGCCCATGCGATCACGGGCCTCGGCGGTCTCGCGATGCGCGCGCGCGAGTACGCGGTCGCACGCGCGCTGCTGGAGGAGGGTTTGGCGCTGCGGCGGTCGGTGAATAATCCGGGCGCGATCGCGACCTCACTGACGAGCCTGGGCGAACTCGCCCGCCGCGAAGGAGACGATCCCCACGCCATCGCATATCTGGAAGAGGGGCTGCAACGGTTCCGCGACGCCGGTGCCGCGGAGCAGGTGGCGTGGACGTTATACAACATCGGCGTGGTGGCGGCGCGGCGCGGGGATACAGAGGGGGCAGCAGCGGCGTTCACGGAATGCCTCGCGCTCCGTGCCACGCAAGGCAACGCCGCGGAGATCGCCAAGACGATCGCGGGTGTGGCGCGCGTCGCGGCGCTACGAGGAGAGTCGGAGCGTGCAGCCTTGCTCTGGGGTGCGGTTGAAGGAATCCGCACGGCGCACAGCGTGGCGACGCCGATGGATGAAGACGGAGACGAGGAGCAACACACCGTCGCGCTGATTCGCGCGGCGCTGGACGCGACGACTGCTTCCGACCTATTCGCGCAGGGCCGCACGCTGAACCAAACGGAGGCGATCCGCATCGCACTCGAACGATGATTGCCGCAGTACTGGTGTGCGGGAACTGACAAGGCCGCACGAGGGGAGCGACCGCGCTGTCTCTCCCGTCTTCTCGTGCTATTGTGCATTCTATCACAATCGTCCAAAGAAACAAGGAGACGAAGCACAGAGAGCACAGAGGACACAGAGGACACAAAGACGGGTCCTTGTTTTCTCTTCTCTGCGTGCTCTGTGTTCTTTGTGTCCTCTGTGTTCAATCTCCCATTTGGCAGGGGTTCGTGCGGCGATGTACACTGCGGGGAATGATTGCATGCATCCCCCGGCGCATTCGGCACCCTCGGTGGCCCGCTGGTGTGGGAGCATTAATGGGGAAGGGATGGCGCGATGGCGGAGACGGTCACACGGACGAATGAACCACCGATGGACTTGCTTGGGCAGACGGGGCAGGCGGCCCGCAGCGTAGATGTCAACTACTTCAACTACGATCCGCACGACACCGGAATTTCGTTTGCCGGTGGCCTGCCGGACCCGGGGTCGTTGCCGACGCGCGATGTCGCTGAAGCGACGGTGAAGGCGCTCGCGGAGCACGGCAAGACCGCCCTCCAATATGGCCGCGTCGGCGGCTACCGCCCGCTCGTGGACTTCCTGCGCGCCAAACTGAAGCGCACACAGATGATGGACATCCCCGAAGACGGCATCCTGCTCACCGCCGGTTCGATGCAGGCGCTCACCTTTGTCGTCAACCTGCTTGTGGATCGTGGTGACACGATCATCAGCGAGGACCCCGTCTGGCCGGGCGGCGTCGGCCTCTTCAATACGATCGGCGCGAAGGTCGTTACGGTGCCGCTGGACGATCACGGTATTCGTGTGGATGTATTGGAGGAACGGCTCGCGGCCCTCAAGGCGGAGGGTATCCGGCCCAAGTTTATCTACACCTTGCCGACCTTTCAGAATCCGGTCGGCGTTACCGCGCCCATCGAGCGCCGCCTGCGCGTGCTCGAGCTCGCTGAGGAATACAACACCTTCGTCTTCGAGGACGATGCCTACAACGACTTGCGCTTCGATGGCGAGCCGTTGCCCGCGATCTACGCGCTCGACCGCGAGCGGGGCGGCAACCGCGTCATCTCGATTGGCACCTTCTCGAAGATTCTCGGTGCGGGGATGCGCATCGGCTGGGTTGTCGCGCCACCCCCGCTGATCGCCAAGATCGGTGGCCTGAAGGGCGATGGCGGCGTCAGTCCCTTCGCAACGACGGCGACGGCGGAGTTCTGCCTGGCGGGCAAACTCGAACCGCACATCGAAGTGCTCAAAGGGATCTATCAGCGCAAGCGCGACGCGATGGTCGGCGCGCTGGAGGAACACATGCCGGAGGGCGTGACATGGACGGTGCCGGATGGCGGCTTCTTTCTCTGGCTGACACTGCCGGAGAATATCAACACGGCGAAATTGATGCCGCTCGCGGAGCGGGAGGGCGTTGAATATCTGCCGGGTGTCGCCTGTCGCTTCGGCGGCGCGGGCACGAACGCCATCCGGCTCTCCTTCAGTGTGATGACGGAAGCGCAAATCCGGGAAGGCATCGCGCGGCTCGGTAGACTGATTCACCGCGCGATGTCCGGTCAAATACAGGACTAAGGGCCGAGGACTAAGGACTAAGTGGGATGCCTACTTAGTCCTTAGTCCTTAGTCCTCGTTACTTATTAGGGGGCGCGCGATGAGCGTGAATGTGGGCGTGTTTATTGATGTCTCGAATCTCTTCTATTCCGCGCGCAGCATGGGCGTGGAGGTGAACTACATCCGCCTCCTGGAGCATGTGACGCGCAACCGGCATCTGATCCGGGCGAGCGCGTATACGGGGATTGACCCGGAGAATGGCAGCCAGCGCCGCTTCGTGGATTTCCTCAGCGCGAACGGTTACCGCGTCGTCTGCAAGGATATCCAGAAGCACGAGAGTGGCCGCATCAAAGCGGACCTCGATGTCGAGATGACGCTGGATGTCTACATGATGTCCGACAAGTTCGATGTTGTCGTGCTGATTACGGGCGATGGCGATTTTAAGCGGCTTGTCGAGGTCGTGCAGCAGAAGGGCGTGCGCGTCGAGATTGTCGGCTTCGGCGCGAGCACATCGAGCGACCTGATCGCGATGGCCGACCAGTTCACCGAGATCAGCACGATCCCGGAAATCTTCCGCAACAGTAGCGCGCCGCAGCCGACGAACGGTGACGTTCCCGCCGCCTCGCGGGATGTCCTGAATGGCACGTCCTTCGCCCTCAACCGCCCGCGTCCGGTCTGAGTGACGCAAATGAAATACAGTAATGTCGGCATGAATGAGACATCCGATGGAGCAGGCTTCAGCCTGCCGCCTGGATTGCAGGCTGAAGCCTGCTCAACCGGCATAAAGCGGCAGCGTACGCAGCCCGCGCAGATGGTGCCGCTCTATGAGTATGCATAAATGGCGTTGACGGCGACGAAAGAAGAATCAGCCGTGGCATTCGGCGAAGCGGACTATGCGATACAGGCGGATGTCGCCCGCGCGAGCGTCCTCCAACAATGGGCATGGGGCGCGTTCAAGGAGCGGCACGGCTGGCACGTCACGCGGGATGCGGGCGACGGCTTCGCGGTGCAGATGCTCCTGAAGCGCAGGTTCGGCGCCACGATTGGTTACGTGCCGCGCGGTCCGGCGGTGGATTGGCAGGACGGCGACGCGGTTTCGACCTGTTTCGGGGCGCTCGATGCCCGATGCAAACGGGAAGGCGTCGCCCTCGCGTTGATCGAACCAAATACCGTGCTGCCTTCGGACTTCGATTCCCAACGATACGGCTTGTCGCCATCGAACCTTTCCGTGCAGCCGCTGCGGACGATCATCGTGCGCTGCGATCGCGATGACGATGCGCTGCTCGCGGCGATGAAGCAGAAGACGCGCTACAACGTCCGCCTCGCCGCCAAGCGGGGCGTCACCGTCCGGCAGGGAAGCGTGGACGATCTATCTGCCTTTTGGGCGCTCCTGCAAACGACGGCGACGCGCGACGCCTTTGGCGTCCACACGCTCGACTACTACGCCGATCTGCTTCGTTTCTTTCCGTCGCCCGATCACGGCGCGCTCCTCTGCGCCGAGAATGGCGGAGCAATCGTCGCGGCGGCGCTTCTGCTGCGTGGCGGGCCGCAGGCGATCTACCTCGCGGGTGCGTCGAGCGACACGCACCGCGAGCATATGCCGACGTACGCACTCCAATATGCCGCCCTCCAATGGGCGCGCGATGTGGGTTGCACGCACTACGATCTCTGGGGCATCCCGCCGACCGATGCGCCGCCGGACGCCGCGCAGGGGGAGCAGCAGAACGTCCGCGACGGCCTCTGGGGCGTCTACCGCTTCAAGCAGGGTTTCGGGGGCGATGTGGTGTCATATCCCGGTATCTTCGTGCGGCACTGTCGCCCGGTGATCGGGCGGATTGCGTTGCGGGCGATCAATCGCCAGCGGGGAGTACTCGGATGAGCGAGAGTGGGCCGCCCGATGCGCTGATGCCGCCGCGCCTCCTCTCCGTGCTGCTTGCGGGCTTGGAGAACGTGCGGATCATCGGGGATGACGCGAGCGACATCCCCGATGTCGTCTACGATTCGCGCCTCGCGACGCCGGGCTGCCTTTTCGTCGCCTTGCGCGGCGGCTATGCGGACGGACACCGTTTCATCGGGGAAGCGGCGAAGCGGGGCGCAGTTGCGGCGCTTGTCGAAGAATCGGTCCCGGTTCCCGAAGGCATCCGCTCGCAGATCGTCGTGCCGGACACGCGGGCGGCACTCGCGGTCGTGGCGGCGAACTGGTATCAGCACCCGGCGAATGATCTCACCGTGATCGGTGTGACGGGCACGAATGGCAAGACGACGACGACGACAATGATTACCGCAGTCCTCGACGCGGCGGGGCTGCGGAGCGCGCTGCTCGGCACCGTCGAAATGAAACTAGGCGCGGACCGCTGGCCGAACCCGAATCACCAGACGACGCCCGAATCGCTTCATGTCCAGCGCTTTCTCCGGCAGGCGGTCGAGGCGGGTTGTACGCATGCGGTATTGGAAGTGACCTCGCACGGCCTGGCGATGCATCGCCTCGACGCGCTGCCCATGGATGTCGCCGTCTTCACGAACATCTCACACGAGCACCTGGAATATCACAAGACGTTTGACGCCTATCTTGCCGCGAAGCGTGGCCTCTTTACCCGCTTGAACGTCGCGCCGGAACGCGACACGGCGCGCTGGGCGGTCGTCAACGCGCACGACCCGCACGCGGATGCCTTTCTCACCGCCGCGCCGGGCGCGACGCCACTCCGCTACGGCATCGAGACCGATACGCCGATTACCGCGACGACGGTGATGGAACTGCCGGAACATGTTGTCTTCACGCTCCAGACACCGACGGGCAGCGCCGCCGTTCACCTTCACACTCTCGGCACGTATAATGTCCTCAATGCGCTGGCGGCGGCGGCGGTTGGGCACGCGCAGGGGATTGACGCGGCAACAATCGCCGCCGGATTGGGTGCGTTCAGCGATGTCGCGGGGCATCTGGAGCGGATCGAGATGGGGCAGCCCTTCGCGGTGATCGTGGATTTCGCGCATACACCGGCGGCGTGTGAGGCGTTGTTCGGCTTGCTTCGTCGGACGACGCAGGGTAGACTCGCGGTAGTCTTCGGCAGCGCCGGAGAGCGCGATGTGGTGAAGCGCCCGATGCAAGGGGCAATCGCCGCGCGATACGCCGATGTCGCGTTCTTCACGAACGAGGACCCGCGTTTCGAGGACCCCGAGGTGATCCTGCGGGCAATCGCGGCGGGCGCGGAAGGGGAGCGGCCGGATTGGCGCGTGGGCGTGCAGTATCATTGCATCGCCGACCGCGCGGCAGCCATCGGCGCGGCATTCGATTGGGCCGCGCCGGGGGATACCGTTGCCCTCGTCGGCAAGGGGCACGAGAATTCGATCATCATTGGCGCCGAAGCGCTCCCGTGGGACGAAGCGGCCGTCGCACGCGCCGCACTCCAGGAGCGCGGCTATCCGGGGGAAACCTAACCCCCGCCCCTTCCCTAAAAGGAAGGGGTGACTCATCGCGATGCCTCGGTGTTGGACGAAGGGCACGATACCTGGAGCAGGTTCCCCCTCCTTTTAGGGAGGGGGCAGGGGGTAGGATTCCGGTGGTTTCACGGCGGCAGGCACTGAAGATTTCGGCGGCAGCGGTGGCGTCGGCTGCGCTTGCGGCATGTGGCGCGCCCCAGCAGCAAGCGCCCGCGATTGCTCCACAGCGGAACACCGCCGCCTCGAAGGCGGATGGCCGCATCCTCTTCGCCAAGGTGCGGATGACCGATAACGGCGGCAAGGATGACGGCATCTATTCCCTCGACAACGCCAAGGTGCGGAAAATCCTGTCCAAGGCGGACGGTGATGACGCGCTGGAATATCCCCGCTGGTCGCCGGATGGCAAGCAAATCGCCTTTGCCCGCGCCGGGGATCAGGGCATCTTTTCCGACCTCTGGCTCATGAACGCGGACACCTCGAATCCCCGCCGGGTCACGAATTTCCAGAGCAAAATCGCGCACAAGAACGACGTGAATGCGGAGAGCGCCTACGTCACGGACAGTTCCATCGTCGCGGGACTGTCGTGGTCACAAGGGAGCAACTCCATCACCTTCGCCTGCGACAAGGGCTACAGTGCCATGCGCCCGTGGATCATGGAGGACGCCAACGACCTCACGCCGGCGAAGACGCATGTGATCCAGGCGACTGCCTCGTTCAGCCCGGCGAATGCTGGCATCAACTTCCACATTGACACCACCGCGCTCTCGCCGGACGGAAGCGCGATGGCGTTCGTCGGTCTCTGGGTCCAGCCGGACGACGCCACGAATAAGCAGACGCAGATTTACATGCTCGATATCGGCACGAAGAAGTACTCCGCGCCGCTCACGACAATGCAGTGGGGAGCCTACGACCCGGCCTTCTCGCCGGACGGCCAGCAGATCGCCTTCACGGGGCGTCCCGACAAACGCATTGACGACATCTTCATTATGACGCGCGACGGCAAGAACCAGACGCAGATCACCAATACGGGCGCGGCGCGCTCCCCCGTCTGGTCACCGGACGGCAAGAAACTCGCCTTTCTCGCCGCCTTCGAGGGCGCGCAA
>JBPCPB010000318.1:0-6711 GCA_050999735.1 Thermomicrobiales bacterium
CCCCCCCCAACCTCACCCCCCCCCCAACCGCCTTCCCCCCCCCCCCCCCCCCCCCCCATCAGTGGCTGCGCTATCTGTCCGCAACCCTTATTTTGGCATGTTCTTCAGCGCGGTGTATGCGGGCCGCGGCGTGCCGTCGCCCTTCAGAACACCCCAGCCGTACTTCTCGTCGTTGACTGCATCAGTGCCCTTCGCGGCGGCGAGCGTGACGGGGAAGTTGAGGTTCCAGACGAACATCACGCCCATCCATGGGTACGACTTGCCGAGTGCAAACGCCTTCGTCAGATACTGCGCCTGCTGATCCTCCGAGACGTACTGCGCGTATTGATAGTTCGGCACGACGACGGGGCTGCTGTCCCAGCCGAACTCGGTCAGCCACATCTTCTTGTTACTGTCGCCGTTCTGCTCCATCACCGCACGCAGTTGCAGGATACGCTTGAAGTAGAATGAGTTGTCCTTCGTGAAACTGCGCCCTCCGTCCGGGTCAGTGCCGCAGCCGTTCGTCGGCGGGTTATCGGGGTACGAGTTGTCCGGCGGGTTGCAGTTCGAGCCGGGGTGCGCGCCCAGAACATCGAAGTAATTCTTGACCTCGCCATTGTTGATGGCATAGATCTGCTGCAGGTACTGCACATCATCTAATGCGACTTCCGGGTGGCCGGTGACACCGGTCGGCGTCTGACCGCCGAAGACAACCGTGATGTTTGGGTCGCTCGCCTTGAGCGCCTGATAGCCCGCCTTGAGAATCGGGATATAGGCGCCGACGTTGACCTGCCCGCCCGTCTCGACCGCGTAGTTCTCCTCGTTCCAGACCTCGTACGCCTGCACCTTGCCCTTGTAGCGATCGGCCATGAATTTGAGTAGGTCACCGATATCCTTTGGGTTCGTCGGCAGGCCACCGCCGGTGCCGACCCAATCGGGCGAGCTCTCAATACTCAGGAGTATCTTGTCGCCTTTTGCGGCGGTCGCATTGACGAGCGCGTCCACCTGGGCGACATAGTTATTGCCGAACTGCCCCTTGGCCGGTTCGTAACTGCTCCAGCGCACCTGCTGGCGAATCCAATTGAACCCCGCGCCGGAGACCTGGCCGAACATCGTATCTTTGCTCCCGGCATCGAGACCATTCGCATCCACATTGAAGCCGTAGCCATCCGCGCCATCACCGACATGGAGGCCGGCGAAACTCTTCGCCAGTGGCTGCACCGCGCCGCACGGCCCTTGCCCGATGCAGTCTGGCTGCGGCTGACCGGCTGGCTCGGTCGCGAGCAATGTGGGGTCGAGATTGTCATTCGCCGCCTGCGTCTGACCGAGCAGGCCGATCAGCACCCGGTATGGGTCCTTGTTTTCCGGGTGGTATTCGAGGCGATAGCGCTCGAAATACTGCACGCGGTGCGTCTGGCCGTCACCCGCCGGAGCAGGCGCGTTCTGCTCGTCGAACGGCTCCGAGATCGGATAGCCGAAGACGATGATGCTTTGTTGGACATTACCGTTCCCGGCCGCCTCCCAATACGCGCGAATCGCCGCATTGCCGGGATCGCTGCCGCCAATCGTATGATTGGTCGTATCGAAGAAGAGCCGTCCGTCTGTTGGCTTCGTCACCGCCTGGAAGTTCGGGTCGGTCTGGACTTTCGCCCCGGCCTGGATCACGCCGAGCAACCGACCAAGCACCTCGAACGGCGTTCCCTTGTTTTCGGGGTGCTGCTCGAAGACCGCGCGCTGGAGGTACTGCGTTGGATACGTCTGACCGTTCGTGGATTTCTGATCGAAGACCTTAGAGATTGGATAGCCAAACCGGAACAAGCCGCCATTGCCGTTCCAGTAATCGCGGAACTGACCGTAGAGGTAATGCCCCGTATCGGTATAATAATCCGATGCCGCACTGACTGATGCTCCGCTCGATGCGAGCATGCTAAACAGCATCATCAGCACCACACCAGCACTGGTTACACGAGTCATTCTACGCACGCGCGTGTCCCCTTCTCTTCCATACACTGACGTTCCCCACCGTTGCCCATATGTACATACAGGCGTTCGCGGACGCACCTTACCATAAGGCCTCGCGAAACGCACAATCCTGTCCCGCATCTGTCACGCAGTGCAATCGGCCAGCCGGCAAGACTACTTCGCATCGCTACTACTGCGCCGAAAAAATGCAAATCTTCCTTGAGGGTAGAACTGCGTCTCTTATCGCGCATCGAAATCCATTGTCATCATAACCTGCGCCATCTCCTGGTCGAGATTTACCTCCCGCTCGGGGGTGCAGCGGTAAATAATGACGATCTCATCGTTTCCTGCCTGACCCACCCATATCGTCCCAGAAATTTGCAGATTATTATCCGTCTGCAAGTAGTGGAACTGCCCGATGTTGCCCTGATATGCGCCTACTTGCTGTAGACGCGGTCCGCTTGTCTTTGCGGGTACGCTTACGTTCGAGGATTTGCCGAACCGCTCGAACTCTGTATCCCAAGTCTGTGAGAAATCACCGCCACGGAATCCGGCGTATCGGTAGACGTCCAGCGCCTCGAAGTCATAGACGTTGGACGGTGATCCGAGCGAGTAGCGATGATCATTATTAAACTCCGGCGTATCAACGAGGGATGGCGGCGCGAAGAATCGCACATGAATCGCGGGTGAGAACGCGACCCAAGAGTTCGATAAGAGAGCTGGCTGAGTAGATACAGCACCAGAACAGACCCCATTATTGGGACACGAGACGGGTACGGCGTCCACGGTTTCCCATAAAGCCGTAGCCGAGGCATTCGACGCCGGATTAGTCACCACTGTTGCCCGTGGCGGAGCGGTAGCGAGAAATGCAGACGGTATCGTGGGTACAGGAGTGGGGGGAATCGCGGCGTTCGCGGTCGGCAGCGTGCGCGCAGCGACAGTCAGCTCGACAATTTCGGATGTGCGGGTCTGCGTTGCCTGTGTATTCGGCGTTCCGGCGCAACCAACCATCAGTAGACCGAGGAGAAAGATTGTCCGCCGCATATTCACTCTCAATCCGCTAATCCCGAACGGTTGATTTACGGTTTTTTCGTCGGAACGGGTGTGGCAGGCGACTTCGCGGGAAGCGTCGCTTGCGTTGTAGGCGATTGCGCGGGCTTGGTCGGTTGATCGGGCGCTTTCGTCTTCGGGGCGGGTGTATTGGGCGCGGTTGTCGCCTTCACCGTCTTAGAGGACGCGGTCTCCTTGCTCACGAGGAATTTATTCGGCCATGCCTGATAATGCGTATTAAAGGTTGCCTGCCGAACGACCTTCCCGTCACTCGACAGCACCGTTCGTGTCAGCGCGACATCTTCACCCGACTTGGCGAATTCGACCTGTTTTTTTGCCCCGGACGACAGGGTCGGATCCACCTCGTACTCATCTTCCAGCGGCTTCGTCTTGTTCGTGATAATCGGGTCGCTGATATTCACCTTGTAGCCGAGGTCCGGTCCGTAGATGCTGATGTAGAGGTTGCCGCTATCAATCGCGGTCTTGATGAGCATGTACTTATCGGTTTCGTTGCGAAACTTGAAGTCCACGCCGGGGGAGAAGACCGCCGCGTCGAGGCCGATTGGGTAGCCGCCCTGCTGATAATAGCCGACGATATAGGCATGCGGATTGCGCTCCTCGATCGGCAGGCCGCTATACATCGCCGCGCGGAACATCGTCGTCGCCACCTGACAGACACCGCCGCCGATACCCGGCACCGTCTGCTCCGCGAGAATAACGTAGCCGTCCTTGTACCCCCGCGCCGTCGAAATCTCGCCAATCGAGTCAAGGAACGAGAAGACTTCGCCAGGCGCGACTACGGTATCATCGAGATACCCGGCTGAGACTTTGATATTGGTCGCGCGGGCCGCATCCGATCCCGAGAAGTTGGAGACACCGACCCCGAGCCGGGTGGTGATCCCGAGCGCGCCAATATCGTCGGTGATGCGCGGCTTGGCAATTTCGACCGGCAATGCGATGGTGCGGACATCACCGTGCCACGCATTGATGCGGTTCACGGTCTCCTCGACATTCAGTTGTTGCCCATTCTTCGCGGGTTGGCTGACGACGAGATGCGTGTCCCAGCCGATCACGGCATTTTGCGGATCTTGCTTGACCGCACCGGCAATCGCGTTGATCCGGGGCATGAGCGCGGCGGCATCAATGCGTGCGTCAAGCGCCGTATTGAACCGGAGCGCGCCGACGAGTTCGTCACGCGATAGGTCCCATTTCTTGTCGTTGAATGTCAGCGAGAGCGGCAACCCGACGAGCGCCTCCGCCCGCGTCTTTGCCTGCTCCGCCGCATCAGTGGTGATCGTCGGCTTCGCGAAGATGACGGGGAGCGCGAGTGAGACCGGTTTAAGGTGGGCTGTACTGTCCAACACCTGCTGTTTCAGCATGTCGCGGTCCAGTTTCGCCCCCTCCGTACCGGGCGTCACGACGATCTGATTGCCCGTGACGGCGACCGATGCATCGCGCGCTGGCGTCCCCAGTTGTGCCTGCAAGCCATCGAGATAGGTCGAGAGTGTCTGATCGTCCACTTGCAGATAGAGCGGAACGTACTGCTTCGCCCCCTGCTTCATCTCGGCCGCGCGCCAGAGTCTGCCGAGCGGGCCACCGCTCCGACCGGCGCGATACGCCTCGTCCACCGTGCGGTCAACCGCAACGCGCATGCCGAGGTCGGCCAGTTTCGGCGTCCACCGGGTTCCGTTATTCGTCAGCGTGACGGGGTCATTGAGATAGGAGGCGAGCCGTGCGTTCAACGCCGCGCGTGCGGCATCGGGCGTCAGACCACCAATGTTCTGGTCGTTGACGTAGACGTTGTCATACAGTTTGCCGTTGAGTGAGGCGCTGAAGGCCAGACAGCCGACAAGCCCGGCGAGCAGTGCGACGATTACCACGGCCCCGCCAATGATGAACGGGCGCGCAGGCATCCGGCGGCGTGGTCTACTTGCGCCCCGAAAAGCGGGCGGCCCGCTGCCGAAGTCTTCCCCACTATCGAATCCATCGGCATACTGCGGTGCGGGATATGCTTCATCCAAGCGCGCAGGCGCGGCAAATTGTGCGGTTGATGCTACTGGCGACTGGCGGAAGACCTCACGCTGCTGATCCATGCCCCATCCTCTGATTGTCGTACTGCATGCAAAGGTCGCGACCCGTGTTCGTACGTCACACAGTATAACGAATGGAACGCGCAATTGGTGCGCCGAATCGCGGCTCAATTTTCGGGCCGCACGTCGTTCAATTGTCCGTTGTTTACGTAGGCGGGCGGAGCACGAACTGCAGGACGACTCGCCCGAGCTGGACGGTATCCCCATCAGCCAGCGGATGCGAGCCGCGGATGCGCTGACCATTGACATACGAGCCGTTCATGCTTTCCAGGTCATCGAGCGACCAGCGATCACCGGCGCTGCGGAAACGGGCGTGCTCGCTCGATGTGTAGGCATCGGCGATTTGCAGATCCGCGCCCGCCGCACGGCCAACGAGCGTCCCTGATGAAACTTCCAGCGCCGCACCGCGCAGAATGCCGGATTCCGCGCCGTCCACCATCACGAGGTACGCGCGCCCCGGAATGACGCTTCCTCGGCGTCCGGGCGGCATAACCCCTGGTGTCGCGGCGCTCGCTTCGGCAGGCGTCGTAATCTCGCGACTCAAGACGCGGGCGATCATCACAATGAAGAAGTAGAGCACAAAGATAAAGACAACGCGCAGAACGAAGAGGATGTACTCAATGGACAACGGATGCGCTCCCCCGGACCGGTGTCACGGCGACGCGGCGGGATCGCCGACCCGAAAGAGCAATTGTGTACTGCCGAGTTCCACTATGTCGCCATTGCGCAGCAGATGCTCCGATACGCGGCGACCGTTGACGCGCGTCCCGTTCGTGCTGCCGAGGTCAATCAATCGCAGGAGCGTCCCGGCCGACTCGATGCGGACATGATGGCGCGAGACATCGTTACTGTCGAGCACGACATCGTTATCCAGCGCGCGCCCGATCGTGATGTCCGCAAAGCGAAGCGGGAAGGTGCGCCCGGCAAGCGCTCCTGTTTGGACGGCGAGATGAGCGACGATGCCCTGCGGCACAGGGCCGGATGGCGCGTGCGGCGCCGGTACCCCCGCGACGGGGGCAACCATCCGGGCGCGCGGCGATGCATTGCCAAGCCGCGTGCGCTCGCCCGCCGCGTTGGGGCGCTCGCCGCGCCGCGGCATCTCCTCGCGGGGCGCGGGGCGTGATGGCGCGACGGGCGCTTCGAGCGCGGTCTGGACCTGCACGTCCCGCCGCCCGACCTGCGGATCATCCACGAGCCGGACATGCACCGGCCCCATGAAGCGATACCCGCGCTCGGCCGCGATCTCACTCAGCCACTGCTCGAATGACTGGCAGAGTGGCGACTCGATCTCTTTGAACGTGGCGGCATCCTCGGGGTTGAGATGGACCCGGTAGTCATTCGGAACAATCGTGCCATCCACCGAAACGAGCGGACGGGCTTCCATCGCCCGCTCGAGCCGCCGCCCGATCTCCGCCGGTTGCACCTGACTCCGAAACATTCTCCCTACCGATCCTTCTACCGCCCGCTCCATTAGCCGCTCGAACCGGTCGATGCCGCTCAAAGCGCCTCCCTTAACCTGTGCATGCAATTATAACGATGCGCCGCGCAACAGGCAATCACTCTCGCCGACTATCCATGCTGCCGGTGGCGGCGGGCTTTAGCCTGCCAGTCATTGTGGCAGGCTAAAGCC
>JBPCPB010000379.1:0-3523 GCA_050999735.1 Thermomicrobiales bacterium
GGTGCTCGTTCAGCCCTTCCAGCGCCGCGTGCTCTCCTACACTCCGACGAACCCGCCCGGCTTTCAGGTGGAGATGGGCAACATCGGCCAGCACTACTACCAATGGCGCTATCTCACTAATCCCGGCAGCGCCGATACCCCCGTTCCCGGCGCCGAATCCACGATCACGGCGACCCTGAGCGCATCTACAGCAATGACAGGGACGCCCGCCGCCTCGATAACTGCCGGACCGGCGACAACGACGGCGACACACGGTTCATCGTCCGTCGGCGTAGCCGGTACGTCGGGAAAACTAGCGATCTCATCCGTGCAACTGGGAACGGTGACGGATACCGCATTCTCCTTGACGTTCAAAACATCGGCCGCCGCGACGAGCGAAATCCTCTACGGGACGACGAGCCACAGTTATACGTCCCATCAGGACATCTCGATCACAGCCGCTCAGGATCATGCGATCACGCTCACCGATCTGCAACCGGGCACGAAATACTACTTCGCATTGCGCGCGACCGCCGATGGCACATCCGTCCAGGGGAAAGAAGATTTCTTTACTACCGCAGGACCAGCCAACAAGATGACAGCAACATCTCCTACACCGACAAAGACAGAGAAGCCATTTACACCAACACCAACAGATAAAGCGACCAACACACCGAAACCATCATCATCTACAGCGACAATGCAGCCGCAATTCGCGCGCGTGACTCTCAGTCACGTCGTAATCGGGGCCGGGATTGCCGCGCAACTGGCGCCATCGGTCATCCAGTTGGAAAGCGCAACGGTGGCGCTCTCCATCGCATACGACGGATCATCGAATGCCGTCACCGACACCGCGCGACCGACCGATTGGATACGTGACCCGACGAATGCGACGGCATCCAGCACCACGGCATTCAGCCCGCTCTCGCTGACGGATAAGCAAACGACACTCACGCTCACCGCGACCGCAACGGTTCCATTTGTGGATACAACCGTTCCGCCTCTGACCGTTACATTCAGCCGGAAGATTTCGCCATCCGAGTACGCATCGGGAATGCTGATCACGTCGCCATCCCTCAGTAACGCCCGCAGCCCCGGCTACAATGTCGTCCTGACCTTCTCCGTCGCACTTGGTGGATGATTGCCGCGCGGAGTATGCATACGAGCAGAGCATGCATCCAAGAGCCGGTAATTGCCGAGAGGCATTGATTCTGGTAGCGGAGGATTTCCCGCCTGTGCTACTACCACGGCGGCGCCTCGCGCCAGATTTCGCGGGTAGCGGAAACGCCCTGTCCGTGCGATACTTACCGGTCGGCGGACGAAATTGCTCCGCGGGGTACATTGAGAAGGAAAGGCATACGATCGTTGCAGCAAACCCTCGCGGAACGACCCACCGCCCTCAAACATCCAATGCGGCACGCGATCCGCAATGTCGCCATCATCGCGCATGTTGACCACGGCAAGACGACACTCGTGGACGGGCTACTCAAGCAGTCGCACGTTTTCCGCGACCCGAATGCGGCGGGCACCTTAATCATGGACTCCAACCCGCTGGAGCGGGAGCGCGGCATCACGATCCTCGCCAAGAACACCGCCGTGATGTACGACGGCGTCAAAATCAACATCATTGACACCCCCGGCCACGCGGACTTCGGCGGCGAAGTCGAGCGCGTCCTCAATATGGCCGATGGCTGCCTGCTCCTCGTGGACGCCGTCGAGGGGCCGATGCCGCAGACGCGCACCGTCCTCACGCACGCGCTGACACTCGGCCTCCGCCCGATCGTCGTCATCAACAAGGTGGATCGCCCGAACGCGCGCATTGACGAGGTGCTGGAACTGACGAGCGATCTCTTCCTTGCCCTCGCGACCGACGCCGATCAACTCGACTTCCCCGTCGTCTACACCATCGCGCGGGATGGCCGCGCCGGGACAGACCCAAACGCCCTTGCGGACGATCTCCGCCCGCTCTTCGATGCGATTCTGGAGTACATCCCGCCACCCGTCGGCGACCCGGACGGGCCATTCCAGATGCTCGTCGCCTCGCTTGATTACGACTCGCACCGAGGGCGGATCGCCGTCGGGCGGATCAGCCGGGGCAGCATCGCGCCGGGGCAGACCGTCGCGCGCGCCTCGCTCGATGGCACGATCACGCCGGGGCGCATCACGTATGTCGCGGCCTATGACGGACTGCGCCGCGTGGATGTCGAACGGGCGGAGGCGGGCGATATCGTCGCGCTCAATGGCATCCCGCAGGTGACGATCTCGGACACGCTGGCCGACCCAGATCATCCCGAGGCGCTTCCCGCCATTGCCGTGGAGGAACCGACCCTGCGGCTGACCTTCGGGGTCAGTACGTCGCCGTTCGCGGGGCGCGAGGGCAAATTCGTCACGTCGCGCCAGATTCGCGACCGGCTGATGCACGAACTGGAGACGAATGTCTCGCTGCGCGTCGAATCCACCGAGCAGGCGGACGTCTTCCAGGTCTCCGGGCGCGGTGAATTGCATCTCGCTGTGCTGATCGAGACGATGCGCCGCGAAGGATATGAGTTTCAGGTTTCCCGCCCGGAAGTTATCCTGCGGAAGACGGAGAGCGGCACGCTCGAACCGATGGAGCGGCTGCTGATTGACACGACGACGGAGTACACCGGCCCCGTCAACGAATTGCTCGGCCCGCGCCGCGCGATCCTGCTCGATCTACGGCAGGACGAGACCGGGCGCGTACGGATGGAGTTCACCGTGCCGACGCGTGGGCTGATTGGCCTCCGCAACGCGCTCCTCACCGCGACGCGCGGCACGGCGACGATGGGCAGCGTTCTGCTCGGCTACGAGCCGTGGGCAGGCGAGATCACGAGCAATCGGGGCGGGGCGCTCGTCGCCTCCGAACCGGGCGTTTCGACGACCTTCGGCTTGCAGAACGCGCAGGAGCGGGGCGTCACTTTCATTGATTCGCAAACGCCGGTCTACGCGGGCATGGTGATCGGCCAGCAGCCGCGCGAGGGCGACCTCGCGATCAATGTGGCGAAGGAAAAGAGGCTCTCGAACATGCGCTCCTCGTCCGCCGACATCGCCATCCGCCTGACGCCGCCGATTGAAATGAGCCTCGATAAGTCGCTCGACTTCCTCAATGAGGACGAACTGCTCGAAGTGACGCCGCTCAATCTCCGCCTCCGCAAGCGGTATCTCGATGCCAATGAGCGCGCCCGGATGAACAAAGCCGGACGATGAGCGACGTTGTCCTGCTCGGCGCGGTCCATGACCCGGAGGGGCGCATCGCCGCGCTCCTCCCAGCCGATCTGCCCCTCCTGCAACGCCACTACGCCAGAATTGCCGCAATTTGTGGCGTGGCGACGCTGCCCTCAACAATTGAGGCATTGCGCCGCTCTGGCGTGACCGTCATCAGCGGCGACATCCCGATCAATGCCCGCCCATACGCGCTCGGCGTGATGGCCGCGCACGCAGAGTGGGACCATGTCCATCTCTGCGATTTCGACAGCGCGCTCCACTGGGCGCGCGCGTGGCCGGACGAACTCGCCTGCGTGAATGC
>JBPCPB010000381.1:0-5657 GCA_050999735.1 Thermomicrobiales bacterium
CTGATGGATGTCTTCGCGACCGAAGCGATCCTGGCGGCACACATCGCGGAATATGGGGCGTTACCGCCCCGCCTTGCCGCAATCCTCGGTCGTCCGGTGACGGGCTGAGTTATGTCCGGATGTCAGGAGAGGGGTGACTCATGCGTAGTGTCATGGCATTTCCCGAACACCACGGTCTGAGAAGGTTGCTCCCCCTCTCCGCTTGACGGAGAGGGGGCCGGGGGGTGAGGTTCCCGTTTCCCTTACTTCGTGAAGTAGGCGTACTTGCCGCGCGGCACCGTGCCGAGGATCGCCGGGTGGTAGATGCCCTGCAAGCCCGGCTTGATGACGAAGAAGGACTGCCCGTGGAACATCGGCAGATGCGCCGCCTCCTGCACGAGAATCTGCTCCGCCGTCTGGTATTGCTGCGCGCGGGCCGCCTTGTCCGTCATCCCCTTCGCCTTGGCGATGATGCTGTCGAACTCGTCGTTCTTCCAGTGGGTATTCCAGAAATCCGTGCCGCTGGCGAAGAGGAAGTTGTGCCAGTTCGCCGGATCGCCGTAGTCCGAACCCCACTGGCCATAGAGGCCATTGAAGGGTTGCGTCTTGCGCGACACGCGGAAATCAACGGCGGCCTTCGACTCGCGGCTATCGAGTTTGACATCAATGCCGAGATTTTGCTTCCACTGCGCCTGCAAGTATTCGAGCACGAGTTTGATCGTGTCACTCGCCGGATACTCAACGGAGAAGTCGGTCGGCCAGCCCTGCCCGTTCGGGAACCCGGCGTCCGCCATCAACTGCTTCGCCTTCGCCACGCCACCCGTCAGCGCGGCCTGTGGATTGTAGCCCGGAATGTCCGGCGGCAGGATCGTCGGCGCGTCAATGTAGTACTTCTGTAGCACGACATCAATCAGCGACTGCCGGTCGAAACCGAGCGCCAGCGCCTGCCGCACCTTGACATCGCTCGTCGGCTTGTTCGTCGCGTCCCAGTGCAGCATAAAGGTGCTGGAGCCGGGGAAGCCTTTCATCTCCTTGGAGAGTTTCGCGTCCTTGAGGGCGCGGTCGTAATCGGAGGCCTGCACCTGCGCGGTGTCTACCTCGTCGTTCTCGTATGCGGCCAGCCCCTGCGCCAAATAGGTCGCGTCCGGGTAAATATGGCACTCGACGCGCGTGACAATCGGCTTCGCACCCCAGTAATTCGGGTTGATCTCGAACGCCTGGAGTTGATCGTGCTTCCAATCCGTCATCTTGTACGGCCCGCTGCCGACAACATTGCCCGCCTCCAGCCACTTGTCACCGAACTTCTCGATGACGTGCTGCGGCGTCGCGAAGTATGACCAGGTAGATGCAAGGAGCGGGAAGAAGGGAATGGGCGCGACGAGCTGAAACTCGAGCGTGCTGTCATCGAGCGCCTTGACGCCCAACTGATCCGGCGGCACTTTCCCCGCCGCGATCTCCGTCCCGTTCTTGATATTCTCCGCAGCGGCTGAATATTTGGAAGCGACCTTCGGGTCCGCGATGCGCTTGATCGAGTACTCGAAATCCTTCGCGGTGAGCGGCGTGCCGTCTGACCATTTGAGGCCGGGGCGCAACTTGAAGGTCCAGACCGTCGCGTCCGCGTTCGCCTGATAGCTCATCGCGTGCGCCGGTTCGATCTGGTCGTTCGTCCAGTTGACTGTCACCAGGCCCTCGAACATCTGCGGCATGTTGTACGGGCTGGAACCGACCTGCGGATCGAAGGTTGGTGGCTCGATATCCACATAGCGGAGGATTTGCTTGTCCGCAAGGTTCGCGGGCTTCGTCGGCTGCGCGGCAGCGGCGACCGCCGAACCCGCTGGGGCCGTGCCCGTCGTCCCCGCTGCCGCCGAACCGGCGGGCGCGGTAACACCGAGCGACTGCGGAACGTTCGTCGCCGTCGGCGCCGGTCCTGCCGCTGTCGCGGCTACGGCAGGCTTGGTTGCTGCCGCAGGCGTATCGGTTGATGTCGTCGCGCTCGCGCCGCATGCCGCGAGCGCGGCTGCCGCCGTCCCTGCCGCCGATAGCGCGAGGAATTTGCGCCGCGTATACGCGCGTGCCGTGAATTTCATGTCCTCTTCCACCTGAAACCTCCTGATTGGCTCTTTCCCCAACGTCCACACGTTGGTAGGACGCCTCTATTTCTTCATCCACGGGTCGAACGCGTCCCGCAGACCATCCCCGATGAAGTTGAACGAGAGTACCGTGAGCGACAGCACGACCGCCGGTGAGATCAGCATGTACGGATAGGAGCGTAAGTCCGCGATTCCTTCCGAGATCATCAGGCCCCACGACGGCACGGGCGGATTGATGCCGAGACCGATGAAACTGATCCCCGCTTCACCGAGAATGGCGGCGGGAATGCCAAGCGTCGCGGCGACGATGACGACCGCGAGCGTGTTCGGCAGAAGATGCCGCGTGATGATCCGACTGCTCGATGCGCCCATGCAGTGCGCCGCCTCAACGGACTCCTTGCGCTTGAGCGAGAGCACCTGCCCCCGGACGAGCCGCGAGACCGTCAGCCATGAGAGAAGACCGAGGCCGAGAAAGACGCCGAGCATGCCGCCCGTTGCCGCGTCGAAGTTTTTCAGCGGCAGCAGCCAGCCGCCACTGACGTGCTGAAATTTCGCCTTCAGGTAGGTCATGAAAATGATGATGAAGAGGAGGTTCGGAATCGCGTAGAAGACATCCACAACCCGCATCGCCAACGTATCCACCCAGCCGCCTTTGTACCCGGCGACCAGGCCAACGGGGACACCAACGATGACGATCAGCAGCGGCACGACGAGGCCGACGGCGAGGGAGATGCGCGTGCCGTAGATGATCCGGCTGAGAATGTCCCGCCCGAGGCGATCCGTACCGAGGAGATGGCCGGGGGAGCCAATGCCCTCGGTCGTCGCCCGAATATCCTGCGTCGCGTAGTGGTAGGGCGCGATGAACGGGGCGAAGATGGCAGCGAAGATGATAATGCCGACGAAAACCAGCCCGGCGAGCGCGGCTTTGTTGCGAATGAATCGCCGCCACGCATCCTGCGTCAGCGACATGCTCTTCGGGGCGATGATCGGCACGGCCTGCGCGAAAGGAGTTGCCGTTGCGGTCGTGTTTGTTGCCATTGCTCGCGTACTCCCGGCTTCGACTCTGACTATTCGTATGCAATGCGTGGATCGAGAACACCGTACAGCAGATCCACGATCAGATTCATGACCGCGATAATCGCCGCGAACATCAGAACGGTGCCGAGCATCACCGGGTAATCCCGCCCGGAAACGCTCTTGACGAAGTACCGGCCGATACCGGGCACATTGCAGGTTGTCTCGATGAAGAACGAGCCGGTAATCACGTTTGCAAACGACAGTCCCAGCACCGTCGCGACCGGGATGAGCGCGTTCCGCAACCCGTGCCGGATCATCACGCCGCGCTCGTTCAGTCCCTTCGCACGCGAGGTGCGGATGTAATCCTGCCGGAGGACATCGAGGAGACTGGCGCGCGTGTAGCGGGCGAGGATCGCGGCGGGGCCGAGCGCGAGCGCGAAGGCGGGGATAAACGTCGTCCGGCTGAAGAGGCCGTTCCAGCCACCCGTCGGAACGAGATGCAAGGTGTTGGCAAAGAGCAGAATGAGCAGTGAGGCGATCACATAGGAGGGTGCGGAGATGCCGATAATCGCGCCGAGTGTGCAGAAGTAGTCAACGGGGGTGTTCTGCTTGATCGCGCTGAACGTCCCCGCCGTGATGCCGAGCACGGCGGCGAGGATGATCGCGACCAGGCCGAGTTGGAGCGAAACGGGGAAGAAGTCGTGGAAGATGTCGCCCACCGTGCGGCCGCGCTGCGCGAAGGAGAGGCCGAAGTCGCCGTGCAGGACATTCCAGAGGTAATCGCTGTACTGCCGCCAGAGCGGCTTATTGATGCCGAACTTCTCGTTGAGCGCCTTGAGCGCGTCGCCGGTGATCGGCTTATCTCCGTCATCCCACGGCCCGCCGGGCGTCGCATGGATGAGCAGGAACGAGATCGTGTAGACCGCCAGCAGCGTCGGTATCAAGAGCAAGATGCGGCGAATCGCGTACCGGCCCATGTGTCCCTCATCCTCTCTCATCACGATCGAATCGAGATCACCAGATCACAATGACGGTACATTCTCACTCGCATGGCGCACCGTGTCTACGGTTGCGTTCACATGCATTCGCAGCGAGGACTGTGCAAAGATACTAGCATAGCAATGAGCGATGAGCAACGATCAATGAGTGGAGTAGGCTGTCGCCTCATTGCTCATTGCTCGCATAGTGCCCGCACCGGCGAAAGCGCGAGCAGGAGCGGCGCGACCATCTGACCGCCGACGGCGACGAAGAGCGCGGCGTGTAACCCGATTACCTGCCCGAGCAGCCCGCCAAGCAGCAGGCCAGCGAGCATCGCACTCCATTCGACGAAGCGGATGCTCGCATGTATCCGCCCCAGCAGATGTTCCGGTGTCCGCGCCTGCAAGAGGCTAGTCTGATTGATCTCATAGATCGTCGCCGCGCCATCGCCGAGAATCTGCTGGATCAGCAGCGAAATGACGATCCAAATCAGCGGCCCGGAGGCGAGCGGGATGGAGATCGTCGTGACGACCGCGAGCAGGAGCATCCCAATCATCGTCGGGCCGACTCCCCACCGCCGTGTGACACGCGCCGCCAGCAGCGCGCCGATTATCGCACTGATGCCGCCGATGGACCAGATCACCCCTTGCACGGCGGGCGAGAGATGCAGTGCGCGCGTTACATAGAGGATGATCGTTGCCCCGATGATTGAGCGAAAGAGGTTCCAGACGCCCGTGACGCAGGCGAGGGCGCGGAAGATCGGGCGATCGCGCAGGAGGCGCAGGCCCGCCCCAATTTCCCGCCATGCCCCCACCCGCTCCGCCGGTGCAGGTGTCAGTTCATTGATGCGGATCGTCGCCAGCGAGGCCGCCGAGACGAGAAAGGAGAGCGAGTCAATCAGGATCGTGCCGGGGATGGTGCAGATTGGCAGGAGGAAGCCCGCGATGCTCCAACCGCCGAACTCCGCGCCCGCCGCAGTCGCTTGGAGTTTGCTGTTCCCTTCCACCAGTTCATCCCGCCGCACGAGCGTCGGCAGGTACGCGCGGTACGCGACATCGAAGCAGACCGTCAGGATACTGACGCACAGGGCGACGCCGAAGAGCAGCGCGATACTCAACCGTCCCAGCGCGGCGGCGAGCGGGATGATCGCCAGCACGATGGCGCGCCCGATGTCCACGACGATCATCACCGGGCGGCGGCGCAGGCGGTCTACCCAGACCCCGGCGAACAGACCGACGATCAGCCCCGGCCCATACTGCGCCACGTTGAGCAGTGCCACCTGAATCGGCGTCGCATGGAGCGTCAGGATCGCGACAAAGGTCAGCGCGAATCCCCCGATCCGGCTGCCGAAGAGCGAGACCGTTTGCCCCGCCCATAGTTTCAGAAAATCATGATGCCGCCACAGCCCCGTGAAGCGGGCACGCGATGGCTCAGTTGTTGTTTCCATGTGAAACGTTCTCCCTCACAGCAATCGAGCTGCCGCATGATCGTGAGGGAGCGCGTGCAGAGCAAAATCGGTGGAGCAGGCTTCAGCCTGCCGCCCCGGCATTGCAGGCTGAAGCCTGCTCCACCCCAATTAGCATGTCGCCAATC
>JBPCPB010000395.1:0-8240 GCA_050999735.1 Thermomicrobiales bacterium
GGCTTGCTCTGAAATGGTATGCTCCCCGCTATGAGAGTGCGTCGTCTGTTCATTGGTCTGTTGCTCGCAGTAGTCGCGATGCTCGCGTTCGTGGCGCCGGTGGCGGCGTGGCCGACCGCGCCGTATCCGCATTCGATTCCATCGGTACCGCCGCCGGCAATCACGGCGCACGCCGCGCTCGTGCAGGAAAATACGAGCGACATGCTGCTCTATCAGAAAGAGCAGGAGACGGCGATTGCCCCGGCGAGTACGATCAAGTTGCTCACTGCGATCACCGCGCTGACGCTTGGGCAGGTGGACGAGAAGATTCAGACGCAGAAGGATGACCTCGTCGGTGGAAGCACGATGGGCCTCAAGCCGGGCGATACGCTGACACTCGGTAATCTGCTGATGGGGATGCTCATCCCCTCCGGTAACGACGCCGCGACGGTGATCGCGCACGCGGAAGGCGCGAAACTACCGGACGCGGCGGCGCTCGGCCCCGTCAATGCCTTCGTGGCGCGCATGAATGCCGTCGGCATCGAGCGAGGATTGACGAGCACGACAGCGGTCAATCCGAGTGGTCTCGACGCGCCCGGCATGGTTTCCACCGCGCGCGACCTCGCCCGGCTGGCCGATCTCGTGCTCGCCGATCCAATCCTCGCGCCGATTGTCCGCACGCCGGAAGCAACGATCCCCTCGGCGTTCGGCACGTACCCGGTCAAGAATACGAATGAATTGCTCGGCATGCTGGGTGTGATCGGCGTCAAGACGGGCACGACGGACGAAGCGGGCCAGAATCTCATCCTTGCCGTGGCCGAAAATAACCACCGGCTGATTATCGTCGTCCTCGGCAGCACCGATCGGTACGCGGATGCCCGCGCGTTACTCGCCTATGCCCGCGCGGCGTGGTCGTGGGTCGCGCTCGGCGATCCGCAGGCGCTGCCCGGCCTCGCGCGCGCCCTCAATGCCTGGGGCGTGACGACGCAGGGGAGCAAAACGGTCGTGATGGAGAGCAGACTCGCTCCGCTGGTGCAGTACACGCTGCTCTTGTCGCCCGCGTCGGTCGCTCCCTTGACGCCAACCGTCACGCCCGTCGCAACCGGGACCGCCGCGCCTGGCCCGCCTGTTGCGCGCGGTGTTATCATCTTCTCGCTCGGGGATGGGGAACTCGCGCGGGTGGACATTTTCACGAAGCGTGTCACGACGCCTGCCTAACCCCCGCCCCTTCCCTAAAAGGAAGGGGAGCAAAAGAGCGATGCCTCGCTGTTCCTCGTCTATTTGTGCCAAAGAAAGTAGGCACGATGTCTCGATCAGATTCCCCCTCCTTTTAGGGAGGGGGCAGGGGGTAGGTAGCCCATGCCCGATACACCGCGACGCCCGGTCAGCCGCACGCGCCGCCCAACAGACAAGGCCCTACCATCATCTCCCCCTTCCCGATCCGGGAAGGGGGCCGGGGGGTTAGGCGAATCAGGCGAGCGCATCCAGAAAGTGCTTGCCGCGCGGGGCATCGCCTCCCGCCGCGCCGCCGAGGAGATCATCAAAGCGGGCCGCGTCAAGGTGAACGGCCAGGTCGTGCGCGAGATGGGTGTCAAGGTGAACCCGGAGCGCGACACTATCCTCGTGGACAACAAGCAACTCGCCCGCCCCCGCATGCGCTACATCATTCTCCACAAGCCGAGCGGCTACATCACGACGACGAGTGACGAGCGCGGGCGCTGGACGGTGATGCAACTCGTGGATGTGCAGGAGCGCGTCGTTCCCGTCGGGCGGTTGGATCGGGACACCGAGGGCCTCCTGCTGATGACGAACGA
The DNA here is from genome assembly GCA_050999735.1 of Thermomicrobiales bacterium. Taxonomy (GTDB): domain Bacteria; phylum Chloroflexota; class Chloroflexia; order Thermomicrobiales; family JALYUS01; genus JALYUS01. Next base: position 1,794 of record JBPCPB010000395.1, read on the forward strand.
CGGCGAGGTGGCGCATCGCGTCATGCACCCGCGCTACGGTATCCGGAAGGAGTATCATGCGCTCGTCACGCCGCTCCCCAATCAGGATGCCGTCCGCGCGCTCGGTGCGGGAATGGACCTGCGCGATGAACACGGCCAGATTGAGCGCACCGCCCCGGCGAACGTGAGCCTCCTGCCCGTCAAGCACGGCGAGCAATGGATCCGCATCGTCATCAGCGAGGGACGGAAGCGACAAGTGCGCCGGATGCTCGAAGCCGTTGGCTGCGAGGTACACAAACCCGTTCGCGTCCGCCTCGGCCCGCTCGTCCTCACCGGTATTCCGAAAGGTGCGTGGCGCGAATTAACCCCCGGCGAGCGCCGCGAACTCTTCGTCGCCCTCAAAATCAACGATCCGGAGATGCCGACGGAGGAACAGTGATGGGAAACCTCACCCCCCGACCCCCTCTCCTTCGCCGGACGGAATTGATATTTCCCGTGGTCTTCAAGCGAAGGAGAGGGGCCGGGGGTGAGGTTTCCCTATGACTCCCCGCGTCATCACGATTGACGGCCCGGCGGGCGTCGGGAAGACGAGCCTGGCGGAGCGGTTGGCGGAGCGGCTGGGCTATCATGTCTATGACACGGGCGCGCTCTATCGCGCGGCAACACTCCTCGCGGTGCGAGCGGGGCTGGCGGATATTGGGCCGCACGTTGAGGCGGAGATTGTGCGGCTGATCGCGGCGGCGCGCATCCATGTCGGCCCGCCGCGCGATGCCGCAAGCGAGCCGGTCGTGACGATCAACGGCGATGATGTGACGGGCGACCTCCGTTCACCCGCCGTCAACGGACTCGTCTCGGCGGTCTCGCAGTTGCCCGGTGTGCGGGGCGCGCTGCTCGCCGTGCAGCGGCAGGCGGCGGCGGCGGGCGGCGTCATCATGGTGGGGCGGGATATGGGGACGGTCGTCGTGCCGGATGCCGATCTGAAAATCTACCTCGACGCCGATCCGCGCGTTCGGGCGGAGCGGCGGGCGCGGCAACTGGCGGCGCGGGGGCGGCCCCGGCCAATTGGCGACATCGTGCGCGAGGAGGCGGAACGGGATCGGTTGGACAGTAATCGTCGTGTCGCGCCGCTCCGGCCCGCGCCGGACGCGATTATCATTATCAATGACACCCTGACGCCGGACGAAGTCGCCGAGCGGGCGCTGCATGAGGTGGAAAAGGCGGCGTCCCGCGCCGGAGTGGGAGGGGGGACATCGTGAGCGTCACGCCGAAAACGCTGCCCGCGCAGCGCGACGAGCGCGATCGCGTTGACGCCTTCCGCCGCACGCCTCTCTATGGGGCGCTGTTTCGCGCCACCCGCTGGGCCTTCCGTGCGGCGTTCGTGCCGCTGATGCGCCTCGATGTGCGGGGCATCGCGAATGTGCCGCGCCATGGCCCGCTGATCGTCGCCAGTAACCATCTGCATAACTTCGATCCCGAAGTGGTCGGCGCGGTGATTCCCCGGACAACCTTCATCATGGCGAAGAAGGAACTCTTCACGGTCCCCATTGTTGGCGGCTTTATCCATTTCTTCGGCGCCTTTCCCATTGATCGGGGCGCGGCGGATCGTGTCGCCTTGCGCTACGCCGTCCATCTCGTGGAGGACGGCTATACATTGCTGATGTTCCCGGAAGGGACACGCTCGCTGACGGGGCAGATCGAGCGGGTGCTGCCCGGCGCGGCATTCGTCGCCCTGCGGACGGGCGCGCCGATCCTGCCCGTCGCGGTGACGGGCACCCAGACCCTGCCGTTCGATACAAAGGCGGTGGCATTGGGACGCCGACGGCGGGGCCGCGCGCGAGTGACCGTGACAATCGGCACGCCCTTCCACCTCAGCCCCGGCGCGGACGCTAAGCGGCCGACGATGGCGGCGGCAACGGATGAGATGATGCGTCATATCGCCGCGCTCCTCCCGCCGACCTATCGCGGTATCTATGCGGATACCGATGAGGGCGGCGCGTGATGGCGGGCACCGACCGCTCGGCACGCGCGCACGTCGCGGCGATCATCGCCGCGCTGGAGGACGGCGACAATGAAGGCGCCGCCGATTGCGCCGGGCAGGGGCTTGCTGCCTTCCCCGATGCCGCCGTTTTTCATCGTCTGCGGGGCGTCGCGCTCTTCGCCCTCGGCGCGAACGACGAGGCGCACGCACACCTTACCGCCGCGCTCGTCGTGGACCCGCTCGACAACGACGCGATCATCGCGCTTGCCCGCTTGGCCGACGCGGAAGGTGACCCCTACACCGCCGCCGAGCACCTCCTGACCGCATGGGAGCACGATCCGGCCAACTCCGACCTCCGCGCCGAACTGACCGAGCGGCTGGCATCGCTCTACGGACCGGAAGGGTACTTGCAGTTCACCCGGCCCGCGCTCGCCGCCCTCTATGTCCGCAATTGCTATCCAGAGCGCGCCGCGCGCGAATACCGCGCCATCCTCGCCGAAAACCCGAACCGGACCGACCTCCGCGTCGCTGTCGCCCTCGCGCAGTGGCGACTGGGTAACCTGCCGGAGATCGTCGAGGAATGCACCGTCCTCCTGACGGAGCAGCCGCAGGCCGTGTCGGCCCGCTGGGCGCTGGCGGACGCGCTGGCGCGACGCGGCAACGGCGACCTGGCGCGCGAGCACGCGAAGCAGGCCGCGCGCTTCGACCCGGACGGCGCGATTGCCCGCGCGCTGATCGCCAGTACCCCGGATGCGGCGATCGTTGACCCGGATGAACCGCTGCACATCCCGGACGATGGGCGGCAGCGCCTCTCATCCATCGCGGTGGCGCGGCCGCGCCCGTCGGTCGTAGAGGAGGAAGCGATGACCGTTGAACCCAACGCGCGGGAGGCTGATCCCGAACCGACTCCCGCTGACGCCACGGAACCGGCCGCGCAGTCCGACACGATGCGGTTGGTGGCGGCGCTCTCCGGCCTCGCGGCAGCGCTTGCCGAAGTAAAAGCGGCGGACGCCGATCCCGATGCGGCGTGCATCACGACGCCGGATGCCGATGCGCTGGCGGTGGACGAGGAACCGACAGAAGCGGAACCGGAATTCACGCTGCCGGGTGTGGCGGGCCTCGCGGCGGCGATTGCCGCGCTCGATACACCGGTTGATCTGCCCGCCGAATCTCCCGCCGAAGCGCTCCCGAACCCGCTCGACGTACCGTATGACGAACCGGACGATCAGAGGGCGCTCGCGGCAGCCGCCGCACAGACCGAGCCGGAGCCGGTCGTCGCCGTCGTTGATGAAGACGGCGCAATCGTCGCTACGCAACCGGGCGGCGAACCATCGCTCGACGCGACGGACGCATTGCCCACCCCCCAACCCCCTCCCGTATCGGGAGGGGGAGCCGTAGGGGCGGTTCGTGAACCGCCCTCCGAGGAGGTCCTACCCTCCATCTCAGTCCTCAGTCCTCACCACGCAGCCCTCGCGAACGCGCGGACGGCACTGGCAGCGGCGGGGACGGATCACGACCAACTCCACGCCCTCCTGCCCGGCCTCCGCGCCCTCGTGGATGCCACGCCTGAACGCCCCGACGCCCACCGGCTCCTCGGCGATGCCTATGCCCGCCTCGGCCTCTACGCGCAGGCGGAGGGCCAGTATCGCCAAGCCCTCCTCGTCCGCATCGCGGGCAAACGCCCGACGTAATGAGATCATCGCAAATGGCGCGTACGCCGATTTGACGGAATTGACAAGAGTGACGTTTCTGCTACGATGTCTATATTTGCTCCATGAAGGGGTGAGCCATGAAAAGGCGGAAAGTGATTGCGACTATGAGTATCACAAAAGCGCGTGAAGAGATGGTACAGGCGCGTCAACTCGTTGCTTCTGGCAAGAGCGAGGAGGCGCTACACAGGTTGGATCAGGCAATCCAGGAGATCGGGCCTGAGCGATTGCTGACGACGACCGAGGCGGCGGAAGCGCTCGGTGTGCGGTCGGTGAATACGATCAAGGGCTGGTGCCACACGGGGTACCTTCGGGGCGTTGGGCGCGGCAGCCGGATGATGATCCCGCTCGCGGAAGTCGAGCGAATTCAGCAGAGCGATCAGGTGCGCGCAATTCGGGCCTCCGATGCGCTGCATGAGGCGAGTCGTGATTTCTCCTTGCCAGCCAGCCTCGATGAGGAGCAACTGCGCGATCTCGCCGCGTCGCGGCACGGGAAACTGCCGTGGCACACCGCGCCACATGAATGAAAGAGACCGTACGCGCTGTCGTTGATACGAGTTCGCTCGTCGGCTATGCGCTGCGCCGTGATTTGCAGCAAGCGGCACAGATCGGCGTCTTCAACGCGTTCTGGTCGCCGTGGATCATCGCGGAACTGAGCCGCGTCCTGGTCTGGCGATGGATCAAGGATCGAACGGGCAATAATCTGTCACGAGCGAACGAAAACGCATGTAGTGAATCCGCGAAGGCGATGATGGCGCTCCTGATACCGGTGTTCGCTCTCGTCAATCCACTGCCGCCCTATCCCGCACCGTGGGAAACGCTTGCGGACGAATGGGATCATCCGATCTATGCCGCGGCGGTCGCGAGCCACGCGCACTACGTTATCTCCGAGAACACGCACGACTACCCACCCCGCAATACCGACGGCTTCCACATATACAATGGCATCGAATATCTTTCCGGCCAGCGATTCCTCGCTCGCATCTATGGAGAAGAGGATTGATCGGTTGCCCTGCTGCCAAGCCCTCCTTGCCCGTGATGCGGGCAAGGGCGCGGGCGGGGGTGTGAAAGGGTGATGTGCCATGATTCCCATTGAGTTCCGGGATTTCTTCGTCGGGAGCGTAGGCGCGAGCGCCGCCCTCATTGGCCTCTTATTCGTCGCCGTCTCGGTGCGGACGGAGCAGGTCTTCGGGCCCGCAGGGAGCGGCGAGCAGGAATCCGTCGCGGAAAGCGCCTTTGCCGCGCTCGTCACTGCCTTCATCATTTCTCTGGTCGCGCTCATCCCCCATACCAGTATCGGTGGTGTGGTGGTGACAATGGGTCTGTTCAGTCTCTGGGGCACGCTCGCATACGGACGGCGCCTCGTCCGTCAGCGTGCGAGTGCGGAGCGGTTTCTCCGCCGCCTGATCCTTTCGATTGGGAGTGTTGGCCTCTACATCGTTCTGGTGTGGAGCGGTGTGCTGCTGCTCCGGCGCCCGGAGGATGACGGAATCGTGTATTTCCTGTCCTACCTCCTGATTGCTTTGTATGGGGTCGGACTCGCGCGGGCGTGGGAAGTGCTCGGCGCGCGCCGCAAGGGCTTGTTGAGTGGCCTGCTCGCACGCATGGACGACGCGGAACGGCCGGAGCATGGTAATGAGTGAAATCGCGCGAGCGCGCCCGAAGCATGGAATCGCCTTGAGCAAAAGATACAACAGCGTGAAGGAATCCGTTGCTATTAAAGTTAAGAGATGCATCAGTCCTGTCTCGACAATGAGGTATGATAGCCTGCGACGAATTGAGTGATTGATCCGAGGAGGAATGTGTGGCGGAGATGGAACGGACGCTGGTGATCGCGAAGCCGGACGCGGTGCAGCGGGGATTGGTCGGGGAGGTTGTCGGGCGGCTGGAGCGGCGCGGGTTGCAACTGGTCGCGTGCAAGATGATTAACGTCAGCCGCGCGCTCGCCGAGGAGCATTACGCGGAGCACAAGGGTAAGCCGTTTTTCGAGGGATTGGTCTCGTTTATCACGTCGTCGCCCGTCGTCGTTGCGGTCTTCGCCGGGCCGGGCGCGATTGCCATCGTCCGCACGGCGAATGGCGCGACGAACCCCGCCAACGCCGAACCGGGCACGGTGCGCGGCGACCTCGGCGTGGGTGTCGGGCGCAATCTCGTCCACGCGTCGGACGGCGCGGAGAGCGCGGCGCGAGAGATCGGCCTCTGGTTCACGCCCGACGAAATTCTGCCCTGGGAGCGCGCGAACGAGCGCTGGATTCGCGAATAAGTTGGTAGCGTAGGCTTCAGCCTGCGATCTCTCAATTTCATCGTACAATCGGGGACGCAGGCTGAAGCCTACGCTACCGGATATGGGCATATTCGGATAGTCGGGACCGGGAATAATCCGGCCGCTCGTGCGTTGAAAGGAATGCAGGGAGATAGATACCCTGCGGGGATGCATAGAAAACCGCACATTGATATGAGACGACGTTTACTCACGCAGCATATTTCTTCCCTTCCCTCCTCCCCGGCCTGGTATCACCCACACCGGGCCACAAAGACCGACAGCCGCAAGGTTGTCGGTCTTTGCTATGCTGGTGGGGTGCCGGAATGTACCTTGACACGTCGCTCTCACGTTCCGGGATTGCGGTAGCGGGGGGGGGGGGGGGGGGGGGGAGAGAGGGGGAGGGGGGGGAGGGGGGGGGGGGGGGGGGGGGGGGGGGGGGGGGGGGGGGGGGGGGGGGGGGGGGGGGGGGGGGGGGGGGGGGGGGGGGGGGGGGGGGGGGGGGGGGAGGGGAGGGGGGA
>JBPCPB010000407.1:0-3360 GCA_050999735.1 Thermomicrobiales bacterium
GGAATTTCTAGTTCGCCGATGTGTGCTCCACGGATTTCCTGCGCTTTGATCCTCAGACAGGGAGAACCACCCGCGTCACCGTCGTCGCGGGTATTCCGCGCCCGACCGCGAACCCGGCGCGCGCCGGGGCGAGTGAGAACGATCCAGTGCCGAGCAATGTCGTCCTCGGACCGGATGGCAACTTCTATGTCGGCCTGCTGACCGGCTTCCCGACCGTGACAGGCGGAGCGAAAGTGCTCCGTGTCACGCCGGACGGTGCAGTTAGCGACGCGGTCACTGGCCTCACCTCCGTCTCGTGGGTGGCGTTCGGCCCGGATGGTCTCCTCTACATCGTCGAATTCGGCGTCGAGGCGCCGAACAGCGGGCGCATCCTGCGCATGCTGGCCGATGGGACGAAGCAGGTGGTGGCCGATGGCCTGAATGATCCCAATGGTGTCGCCTTCGACAAGGTAGGCAATCTCTATGTCGCGGTCAATGGCAGCACCGCGCCAAATGACGGCCCACTCGGGCAAATCCTGCGCATGGACGGCATTGCGAAAATTGCACCGAACAGCCAACCCGCCGCCGCAATGTCGGCGAGCGCATCGCGGAATCCGAGCGTTCATTCCATTCGTCGGCTTGGGGATGGCTAAACGAGCCTCATCCCCCACTGCCCAGAGGGCGCCCGCTCTCTATCGCCTTGAGATCACGGTATGCATGAGGTTCGTTCGGCGATGGAGAGCGGGGAAACATCCGGTATTACCGCGCGTGTGCGTAGAGGGGCGCGGGCTTCACGGGCAGGGGCGCGGGCAGAGGCAAGGTGACGCCGGCGAGCATCACTTCCTGACCGGTTAATGTGGCCGGTGGGAGCGACGGGCGCATACGGAAGGTGGCAATCCGTTCCGCCCAGCCGAGGCGATACGGCAGCGGTTTCACACGCTCGTTCAGGGTGACGGAGAGACCGGCAGGAGTCATCCGCAAAACGGCATAGGTCAACTGGTATGCGGGGATAAAGACGGGCGGCAACTTCAGCCGTGTCGGCAGCCGGACGATTTTCCGCATCCATGTGCCTGTAGTGACGAAGGCGGTGCGCCGTCCGCCGACTGTGTACTCCTCCAACTCAGCGATGTGGTTATGGCCGTAGATAAAGACATCCACCGCTGCCGCGCCGGGCGCCCTCTGGGCAGTATGCCGGTGCGCTGGTTGGCGTTCCCCCGCAAGGAAGGAGCGGCACGAGGCGTGGTAGTGCTCTTCACCTTCCGCGACGATCTGCAACGGTTCGAGGAGGCCGGAGCGCCGCCGCCAGCGCGTGAAATCATGCCGCAGCATGAGCAGAAAGAGGCCGAGCACGACGACGATATCGAGGAGGAGAAAGCCAAAAAGTTGCGCGATTCGCCCGGCGGAGAACTCCGGCAGCCGCCCCTGCGAGAGGCGGAGAATCGCGTTGTTCAGAAAGCGGACCGCGAAGAGAATAACGATGGCGGGCACGAGTACATACCGCATGAACCGCCGTGCCTGCCGATAGAAGAAGTTGGAGAAGAGCCACCACGGGACCATCTCCAGCGGGTAGATGTTGTCAATGTCGGAGAGAGTCGTCGCGTCGTCCGGTCCGGCGAACCGACCGAGCGGTTCGATGCGGTTGACGAGTTGCGTAACGACATGGGTGCCGACCGGCATGATGAGCGGGTGGCCGTAGTCCACGATCGCGTTCTGACTGTCCTCTTCGTTGCCATGCTCCGCGTAGACGGTCAGTTCGCCGCCGCCCGACGCGAAACAATGCTCGTAGCCGAGCGCGACATCGTGGACGATCCCTTGTTCGATCAGGTACGTGCCGATCGCGGCGTTCCACGCCGTCTCGCTATCGTGGTTGCCCACTGTATAGACCGTGCGATGACCGGGCCGGGTGTTCCAGGCGCGCAGCCGCGCAAAGAACGCCGCGTGGTCGGGATGCTCGACGACCGCCCGCGCGCGATTCCCACCTGGCGGGAGCGTCACTTGCAGAAACTCGAAGAAATCACCGTTGATGAGGATGGTCACCGGTTCCGTCTCGCGGTCGAGATCGTCCAGAAGCGCGATCAGTTCCGCGTGGCAAAAGAAATCTTCCTGACCGGGATCACCGCCGATATGCAGGTCGCTCAGGGCGACGAGCACTCCATCGTGCCCCTCGACATTCGTCTCCACCGCCGCTGGGAGGGCAACGATATGCGGGGCATCCATCCCCGGCGCGCGGCATGTTCCGTTTTCCATCTCTTTCCGTTTCCATACCCATCTTTATCCAGCGATGCAGCGCGCCTCGCCCGCTCGTCCGCTTCCCCTTCCGCACCGGCTCTGCCAGCGCCACCATTGTGATGGTAGTCAGCACGACCGTGTCCCCTATTGTACGTCGGGGTGTCGGCAGTCGCCAGTCGCAGGTCAGCAGAAAAGAGTGGGGCGGTTGGCTGACGAGCCATTCCTCGCTTCACAACCGTTCCCACTGCTCGCGAGGTATCCCCGCTTCTCGCAGGATCCGCGCGAGTAGTCCTCGGCTGATGTCGCCGCTGTGCGGGTTAGGGATCGGCAGTTTCTTCGTGCTGCGCTCCATGTATTCATGATCGCCGCCAGCATATGGGCCGGTGAAATCAAGTTGCTTCAAAAAGCGAAGGCGGCGCCGGGAAATTGGCCCAAAGGGTGGCATCTACGCGACGGCATGCACATTGAGGTCAATCCCGTCCACGATAGGGATAGGGTGATGATGCGCGATACCGAGAAGCACCCAACCTTCAAGCACGGAGGCAAGCTCTATTTCAGCAGCCTCGCGCGTGTCGCCTACCGCCCAGAGTCCATCAAAATCGGGGATCGTCGCGAAGATCGTGGCGTCCTCTTCAATGGGTTCATAGTGCGCATGCCCACGGGCCGCGCGAATATAGGTCGGGAAGCGCAGTCCTTCAAGGCTCTTGTCTCGTGCGGTGACCATGACGCTCTCCGGCCTCCATGTCTCCTATGCCATTCATCGGTGAGAGATGAGAACACGGCGTTACGACGCGTAGGATACCGCATGTTCATCACATCTCCAGTGCCGCGAGCATATCTGACCATGTATGCTCACGATTCTGGCATTCCTGTTCGTCTTTTTCCTCACAATAGATTCCGGTGATGAGAGTTATCATCCACCGGTTCTCCTCGATCAGCACTGCTTCACACATGCTTCATCTCCGCTTCAGCATTCATGCGTAGTATTAAGCAGAACCGTTCGTGGCCCATCAGTCAGAGATAGGAACGGTCAGAAAAACCTGTCATGTTGCGCGTAGGAACAAATCGTGCGGAGTAGACGGTAGACAGGATGAAGCGGCGAACCACGTCGCGGCAATCACGGTGACGGAGGCATATATCATGGACAAAACG
>JBPCPB010000435.1:0-8818 GCA_050999735.1 Thermomicrobiales bacterium
ACCCGGACGTCCTCAATGCGGCGCTCAGTATCCACGCGATTGAGGCGGAGCATACATCGGCGCTCGCGTCTCTCGTCGCGCCGGGGACGGATCTCTTCGCGCCGGAGGCGTTCGCAACGCCGCGGACGCCCGCTCAGGTCATGCAAATCGTCGCACCCTTCTTCATGACTGGCACATCTGTTCCGAGCGGACCACCGCGCACCGGTGGTGGTGGGGAATCCGCCTTCATCCGCCGCCTCGGTGATGGATAACAGCCGCATCAGTTTTTGGCAGGGTATCGTCTGAGTTTCCGGGCCGTGGAAGGAATCCTTCCACGGCCTCCCTTCGCCATCACACATCTCGTTGGGTATGATATACACTGGGTATGATATACACTGGATGCATGAATTGGCGGTGTGAAAACCCCCATGGGATAGACCAGGGTGAGGCAAATGAATCGCATGCATCTCTTTCATTCGATCAGGCACACGCGCGCATGGATCGTTCGCATCACCTTCGCACTTACCGTCCTCTTCGGAGCATTCACACAAACAGTGAGTCCCGCTGGAGTTGTCGGCGCCGCAAGCCCCCCTCCCGGCACAGTCACGTCGGGTTCTCCGCCACAGACGTTCATCCGGCGATTAGACGGCGGCGCGCCCGCACTTGTCTCCGCGCAAGCGCATATTGGGCAGCCGGTCCGGCTCAAAATCCCCACAATCAATGTGGACGCCGCCGTGGAGGATGTTGGACAGACGCCGGATGGTGCGATGGACGTGCCAAAGGATTTCAATGAAACCGCCTGGTATGATCTCGGTGCCCGGCCGGGCGCGCCGGGGAACGCGGTGGTTGATGGGCATGTGGATTCGACGACGGGAAAAGCGGTCTTTTGGGACCTCCGCAAACTGGTGAGCGGCGATCAAATCGTTGTCGTCGGTGATGATGGCGTGGAGCGGCCGTTCGTCGTAACCGCATCCGAAGCCTATACTCGTGCCGATGTGCCACTCGACCGCGTCTTTGGCCCGACAACTGAGACGCACCTCAACTTGATTACCTGCGATTCCAGCACCGCCTTCGACCGGACACGGGGAGAATACGCGGGCACCCTGGTCGTTTACGCGCGTGCAGCGCCCTAAGTGGTGGGCTTTAGCTTGTCACAGCAAGGAGCGGCAGGCTAAAGTCCGCCGCCACCAGGTGTAAACACGCGAATCTATCGCGCCGCCAGTTCCGGCACGCGATAGGGGATTTGCTCCGGCACGTCAATGCGGACGATATCGCCTTCGCGGATCATCCCCGCACGCTCCACCCAGCCGACCACGCCGCGGAGATGATAGGCCGCGCGGGGAAACTGTTTGCCGATCCCTGGCCGGTCCGGGTAGTGGTTCTGGATCGCTTTGCCGGGGTAGACGCACGGATGATTCTCACCTTCGAGCGCGATCGCGGTCAGTTCGGGGAAATAGATGCGCGTCATCGGCGGCAGCGACGAGAGGTTCGGAATATCGCCGAGCACGAGGTTCGCGCCGATCCATTCCGGTTCGATCACTGGCACGCCCATGTTCGCCGCGATCTGGGCCAACTCCTCCTCAGCGACGAACGAGACCTGTCGGCTGTTGTGGATCTCCGTGCCACGCGGGTACTGCGGCACGCGAGCATCAGCGCGGCGCGTGAATCCCGCATGCCGGTCGCCCGCCAATCCTTCGAGCGTCGCGCGCACTTCGTGGACGCGCGTCGAGACGAGATAGCGCCCATCCGGAGATGCCTGCTTCTCCGCCAGCGGAACAAGCGGATGCAGCCCGATCAAGACGCGTGTCACCGTCGCTTCCAGCGTGATTGCCACGTTCATATCCCGCCTCCTCGCACACCATGCCGACATATCTCGCATATGGTACGCGAAGATGAGAGAGAAACCTAACCCCCGGCCCCTTCTCTAAAAGGAAGGGGTGACTCATCGCAAATACCGAGGCATTATGCACAGCATCCCGACCTGCAAAAGGCTCGCTCCCCTTCCTTTTAGGGAAGGGGCCGGGGGTTAGGTTTTCGGCGCAACTTGACACAATGAAGGCGGGCATGCAGTCTGTTGCGGTCATGGACGGGGCGATTGCGTACTGCGCCCGGAGAGCACGATGGAACTGTTTCGAGGGAAGGATGAGTGGGAATGGGGCGAAAACTGGCAATGACGGCGACCTTTGCGCTTCTGGTTTTTCTCGTCGGGATGGCGACGACCCAGGCGGCATCGTCATACGCGGATCCGCAATTCAAGACCCAGTGGGAGCAGGGCGAGGCAATCACGCCGAACTTCTGGGGTCCGCTCGCGAACGCGAAAGATGGGCAAATGGAGCCATATAACGGCGGCCAGCGCACGGTGCAATACTTTGATAAAGGCCGGATGGAATTGACCAATGGCAAGGTGACGAACGGCCTCCTGGCGACGGAAATCATCAAGGGACAGATCCAGACGGGGGACAACACCTTCCAGGCGCAGGCACCGCCCGCGATCGCGATTGCCGGTGACCCCACCAACATCGTCCCGACCTACGCGACGCTTGCGACGAAAGCGATTTCGCTCCTCGCCACGGTACAATCGAAGATCGGCAGCAACGTCACTGCGACGATCTCGAGTACGGGCGATGTGACGGCGGGCGCTCCGCCTACCGCGCCGGAGACAACGATCAGCGTCTTCGATGACACGACAAAGCACAACGTGCCAAAGGTCTTCGCCGATTACCGCGACAAGGCGGGGTTGCAGACCATCGGGCTGGCGATCTCTGAGCCATTCCGTGCCAATGTCAAAGTCGGTGGGAAGCCGACTGACGTGATGATTCAGGTCTTCGAGCGGCGCGTGCTGACCTATACCGCGACCAACGATCCGGCATTCCGGGTGGAGATGGGCAATATCGGCCAGCATTATTACCAGTGGCGCTATACGAACAAGGCAGCGACACCGAGCGTGCCCGCGAGTGTATCGCCATCCGCCAGCGCTTCGCCGTCCGCATCGGCCCCCGCCGTGCCGAGCGGGACGACCGCGCCCGGTGTCGCCGGATCGAAGACGCTGCCGACCGCGCCGCCCGCGAGCGCTACGGGAGGCGTCGGAGTCACGCTCTCCGATATCATCCCGACGGTGAAAGTCGGCGATATCCAGACGGTGAACGTCGTGACCAACGGCAAAGTTGGCTGCGCGATAGACGTTACATACAATGGCAATAAGCCCGCGAAGTCGCCGGGCCTGCAGCCGGGGCAAACGGACGAGCAGGGCAAATTCAACTGGACATGGACGATTGGCTCTGAGGCGCAGCCGGGTAACGCGACAATCGCCGTTAGTTGTCTGCCCTTCGGGGGCACGTCGGCTGGCACTGCAAACGCATCATTCACCGTTTCGGGGTAGGGGAAACCTCACCCCCCGGCCCCCTCTCCATTGCTGCCAAGCAATGGAGAGGGGGAGTTTTTTGAGAGGGATCGGCTACAATCCCCACGACGACTGACGACTCGCGACGAAGGAGCAAGCAATGGCGGAGATGCGCGGCACATGGTACATCGTTCCGACGGCGTTCGCGGCGGATGGGGCGCTCGATTTGGAGAGCCAGCGGCGGCTGATTGATGCGGCGATTCAGTGGGGCGTGGATGGCCTGACGGTGCTCGGCGTGATGGGTGAGGCGAATGCGCTCGCCGATGACGAGCGGCGCGCGGTGCTCGACGCCGTCCAGGAGGCAGCGACGGGGCGAGTGCCCATCGCCGTCGGCTGCACCGCGAGCAGCGCGCGGGGCGTCGTCGCACTCGCGCAGGAGGCGCGCGAGCGGGGCGCGACTGCGGTGATGGTCTCGCCGCCGACGCTGATGAGCAACATTGATCTCCTGCCCGATTTCTACGCCCGCATTGCCAAAGAAGGTGGCTTGCCGCTCATCATTCAGGATCATCCCGCTTCCAGTGGCGTGAATATGCCCGTCAGCGTCATCCTTCGCTCCGCCGAGGCGAGCGGTGCGACGACGATCAAACTGGAAGACCCGCCGACACCGCCGAAGATCACGCGCCTGCTCGCGGCACGCCCGGATTTGCAGGTCTTCGGTGGGCTGGGCGGCGTCTCCGCGCTCGGTGAGATGGCGCGCGGCGGATGCGGCACGATGACGGGCTTCGCCTTCCCCGAAGTGCTCCGCGCCGTCCGCATCGCCATCGAAGCGGGCGACACACGCGCCGCCGGACTGATCTTCGACCGCTACCTCCCACTCATCCAGTTCGAGGGGCAGGCAGTCGTCGGGCTGGCGATCCGCAAGGAGGTTTTGCGACGGCGCGGCGCGCTAGCGACCAACGTCACGCGCGGCTTCTCGCCCTCGATTGACAAAATCACGAATGCGGAACTCGATGACCTCCTCGACCGCCTCGGTATCATTCCATCCATCGAACCCTTCACCGTCGCCCAACCTGCCATCGTGAGATAGAAACCGATTGAACCGCAGAGACGCAGAGAGCGCAGAGGAGAGAAAGAGGGGGCTTTGCTTATCCTACTCCGTTTATTCTCTTGTTCCCACTCTGCGTTCTCTGCGTCTCTGCGGTTCAATCGGTTTGTCCTCAGTGGGTGAGAGTCGCTGTGCATGATTCTTGCATTGAGGCAGGTGCCGCGCGGCGGGTGCGGGTTCGTTGCAGCATACGTGCCGATGCACAGATGCCCCGGAGGGTGCAAGATGTTTGATCCGAATGCTCAGTTGGATCCCTCACAAGTCAACGATGAGCGTGGCGGCGGGGGCGGCGGGTTCGGTGGCTTTGGCCGGGGCGGAGGGATCGCGATTGGTGGCGGGGCAGGCACGATTGTGCTGATCGTTCTCTCGCTGCTGCTCGGCTTCAACCCCCTCTCCGGCTCGAATAGCGGAGTGGTCGCGACGCAGGCGCCTGCGGGAGCGCCGGGGTCGGGCAATATCGCCCAGAACTGCAAGACCGGCACGGACGCGAACAACGCGACGGATTGCCGCGTCGTTGGCACCGTCAATAGCGTGCAGAAATATTGGACAGATGCGTTCGCGCAACGCGGCCAGCGCTATCAACCAGCGCCAACGACGCTTTTCACTGGCCAGACGCAGACCGGCTGTGGCACGGCGACGACCGCTGTCGGCCCGTTCTACTGCCCGAACGATAAGACAGTCTATATAGACCTCGGCTTCTTCGATGAATTGCACACGAAGTTCGGGGCGCAAGGTGGCCCCTTCGCGCAGGAGTACGTGATCGCGCACGAGTACGGCCACCATGTGCAGGACTTGCAGGGCGGCATTCTGAACCGCGCCGCTGCCGATCACACCGGGCCACAGAGCGCATCGGTGCGCACCGAACTCCAGGCGGATTGTTATGCGGGCGTCTGGGCGAATCATGCGACACAGACCGGTTATCTCGCACAACTGACGGATGCGAATATCGCGGATGGCCTCAATGCTGCCGCCTCGGTCGGCGATGATCGCATCCAGAAAGAGTTTCAAGGGAGCGTCAATCCGGAGACGTGGACGCATGGCTCGTCCGCTCAGCGACAGCAGTGGTTCTCCACCGGCTACAAGAGCGGCGACATGAACGCCTGTGACACCTTCAAAGGCTCGATTTAGCGACAGCCATCGGGAAGCGCTTGTCGCGAGCGAATCAGCCGGGGTGCACCCCCTGCGTGTTGACTTCGAGCATGTAGATTGACTGGCTCGCGGTCATCAGGGGGAAGTTGCGCTCCGGGCCGCCGAAGGCGAGGTTGGCACAGACCTCCGGGGTACGGATACGCCCAATCACCTTGCCCTGCGGATTGAGGACGACCACGCCGGCGTAGCCGAGCGGCGCGTTCGAGCTGGCCCACACGTTGCCGTCAACGTCAATGCGCATGTCGTCCGGCCCGCAGTGGACGCCGTCTACCATCATGTCGGTGAATAGTCGCTTGTTGGAGACGGACTTGCCGTCGCTCGCGACATCGAACGCGTAGATCACCCCCGTACCGCCCGACCCCGTGTCACCTGGCCCCTTGCCGGTGCTGATCAGGTAGAACGTCTTGTAGTCCGGAGAGAAATCGAGCCCATTCGGATCGGGGCCCTGGTCCTCTCCGACAACGACATCAAGCCGACCACTCGGGTCCCACCGATAGGTATTGGTTGGGAGCTGCCGCGTATAGTTGCCCGCGAACGGGTTGCCGACCCTGGGATTCACATGCCCCGAATTGGCCGATCCCCCCGGCGCGTCTGGCTGCCCCTCGGAGAGCTGGTCGCCATAGGCGGGGTCGGTGAACCAGATGCTGCCGTCGGGGTGCGGGACGGCGCCATTCGGCGAGTTGAGCGGCTTGCCCTGGTAATTATCGGCGAGCACGGTCATCGTGCCGTCATGCTCCCAGCGGACGAGACGGCGAAAGCCATCCTGGCAGGTGATCTCGCGGCCCTGGAAGTCAAACGTGTGGCCGTTGGCAAAGTATGACGGGTCGCGGAACTTGGTGGCGCGCATCTCCTCCCAGATGAGGCGATACTCGATACTCGCATGGACGTCACTGAAGATGAGATAGTTGCCCTCGCTGGACCAGGCTGGCCCCTCCAGCCAGTCCCCGCCAGTCCAGACGCGCTTGATCGAAGTGATGCCCAATAGATACTGGTTGAACGATGGGTCAACAACGATGATGTCGGGATCCGGATAGATCTCCGGCGGGGCGTCTGGACCCCACTGGCGCGGCGGGTTGGTGATCACGCTGGGGGGCGTGCCTTGTCCCGGCGGCGTCTGGGCGACCGCGACACCGGGTGCGATGGCCGCCCCGGCGACCGCTGCGGCCGCCTTGATCAGCGCGCGCCGCGACAGCGGGCTGGTGTTTCGTGGGCCGGCTTCGTTGTCTGTCATGGGCGGTCCATCCTTTCCCTGGCTTTTGCGACATGGGCGGCCGATCCACATGCCACGTACACCGACTACTCCCGCCGCGACGGGGCGAATCCCACGATGTGACCAACAGAACATGGATACAGCATAGAAAAGCAATGTATCTTTGTCAATAGGCGTGCTATCCTCTATAGTGAGTATTCACTAGTGATGAAACTATTGGAGGCGGCATCTATTCCCGTCATTGATGCGACTGAACATGCAGTGACGTATCCGGGTCGCGTAAAGCAGCCTCATCGCACGGTGAGCGTCGCCTCCGCAGGTGTGGGTAATCCCACGGCATCATTGAGCGGGCGCCATGCCGCGACCATTGCGGGGTTTGCCACGTCACGTGCTCGCGCGGCCAGCTCGTTACCGAGTGTGCGGGTGAGGGCGACGGCGCGCTCGGTCGTTAAATCCACGAGGGCGCGGAGGGTCGCGACGGCCCGCGCGTGATCGCCGCGTACGAGCGACCGCTCGGCCTCGGCTTCGGCATTCTCCGCTTCGGCGCGAAATTCGCTTTCCAAGGCATGCAGTCGGGTGCGGGCAATCGGCGCGAGGTCGGGCGCTTGTGCGACTATCCGTTGCATCCGCTCGAAGACCCACCACGGCGATGCGGGGTCGTACATTGCGCCGCCTTCATTCAGGATCGGCGGCAGGCCGACGGCGCAGGGGTAGACGGGCCGGAAGATGCTCAAACAGGGCGAGCCGAACGCCGTCCAGCAGGTGACGGCGAGTTCGCGATGCCGGTCCGGGCGGAGATGACAGATCATCGCGGCGGCCGTCTCACCGGGGCGACCGGGCGCGGCATGCATGCAGATCGAGGGGAGTGGCTGCGTCCCGGTCGGTAGATCGCCGTCATAATGATCGCGCAGAAGCGCCTGCATTGCTTCCACCCGGACAGGCGCGCGGTAGCCGTCAAGGACGGCGCGGGCGCGATCGAGGCGGCAGACGCGCGGGCGGAGATCCGCCTCCGGGTCCTGATAGGCGGCGGCGAAGTCGAACGGCGTGCTGCCCCAACACTGCTCCTGCGCATGCTGCACCGCGCCGGGCGAGCAGGCGTCCCATTCCTCGCGGATCGTGTAGAGATTGGAGATCGCCGCCCGTTCCCGCACGCGCTTCGCAACCCAGCGATGGCCCATCGTCTCCACGATCCACGCACCCGCCGGGTCCGCGACGATGAACGAGTTGTGGTAGGTGCGGAAGCCGCTCGCCTCGCATGAACCGCCCTGCCCGTATCGCTCGACGAGATTGCCGATGATCCGCACGGCGAGGTCTGCCGTCCGTCCGCGCTCCAGGCCGAGGCGTACGAGGTCCATGCCGATCAGCCCGGCCTCCTCGTACGGCTCGCGGGAGAGCACCGCCTCGTTGCCGATCGTGACGCCCCATTCATTGACGCCCATCTCGAAACCCCAGAGCCAGTACGGACGCGAGCCGATCACTTCCCATGTCTCTTCGGCCTGCGGAATGGCAATGTACTGGCATCGCGCGGTCGCTCCTGCTATGTGTTGCTGGCGTGGCGCGTGGAAGAGTGGCTGGCATTCGTTCGCCGCGCGGTCGCTATTTTTGGCGAAGATCACCGAGCCATCGAAGGTCGCGCTCCCAACCACGACCGACGTATCACACGAAAGCGCGTCTCCGAAGCGATCTCCCGTCTCCATCCATCGCCCCTTTCCGGTTCGTTCTCACGTTTCCGGCGTCAGTATACGGCACAGCGGGCCGCGAATGATGCGGGGATTGGCGACGGTGCGGTAGACTGCCCTCATGATGACGAGATGGGACATTGCCCACCAACGGCTGCACACCCAGCGGATCGCTGGCCCAAAATTCGAGACGCCCGGTGCGGTCGTACAGTGGCTGGGCGCGGTCCAAGCCCAGGATTATGCGGGGGCGAAATGGGCGGTCGGCCAGCGTATGCGCGATGCGAGCGACGCCGCCCTCGACGGGGCATTCGCCGACGGGACGATTCTTCGCACTCATGTGATGCGCCCTACCTGGC